>CANFYL010000037.1 GCA_947451285.1 Comamonadaceae bacterium | reverse complement strand
GATTCGCGAGTATTACGAGTTAGTTGGCAAGGCATCCAAAATGGACTTTGATTTTGATGGCGATGTTTGCGTTTACGCTGAAGAAAAAGAAGGCAAAACGGAAGAATCATCTTTTTGCGTGTTCGTTGCCGTGCATGTGGGTGGCAGCAAGTTCAAGATGGTCTCTGCTAATGAGCTTGGAAAAGCTTACGAAGACAACCTGGTCAAGTTCATTGGCAAAACGCTGCCAAATGATCTGACAGTGCTGGAGCACGGTGTTCGTAATCTCAAAAAGCAGATCTCCATGGATAAATCTCAGCCTGAAAGCCTGCGCAAGGAAATGCAGGTTCAGTTGGCAATTCCGCTCAAACACAAGCAAGTAGAAGTCATTGATATGGATAACAGTGACGACGCGCCCCTATAAAGCCAGCCCTTGATCTGGTCAGGGCGCAGAGTAACGGCTGTGCCTTGGCTGGTCAGCTTCAGATAGGAAAACATATCAAACAGGAGAAATCAAAATGACAAAATACTTGGTTTTTAGGAATCAACCCGATAGTGGGCAAATAAATGAGCCAGGCAGCAGAGAGGAGATGGCAAGTGAGATAGCTAATGTTGTTTCGCAAGATCGCATGCCTCCCAATTACTACATTGCTTTTCCAATTGAAAATCCAAAAGTTTCTTTCGAGTCACTGAAGGAATTAGCTAAGTTCTCAGTAGAGATTACTGATGAGACTGCCGAACTTTGGGTCAATGAAATTCAGGCGATGGTTGAAAAAGCTTACATGGTAGATGACGCTATTGGTGAGGCGTCCGGTGGTATTTACCAAGCAATGATTGCGTACAACAATGCGATTGAAGCCAGCAGTAATTTCAAAGATTTGACCAGTTTGAGTATAAAAGCTCTAGATCGTGCGTTTGAATACTTTGAGGTGGAATCTGCCTACGAAGTTTCAACCAAGGTGGAGGAAATTTATTCAGTCGAATCCTTTGAACATCATCACGTTTGAAAGGAAATGACCATGTCTAAATACCTAGTTATTCCACGTCGTGCTGATTCACCTATGACTCATGCAGGTGGCAGCACTGAGGAGACGGTTTGTGAGATCGCTAAAAATTTGCTGCATTACCCGGGCCCTTCTGAATATTTGATGGCAATACCGGCAGATACAAAGGTCGCCACATTTGCTGTTCTTAAAGATGATGCCCTATGCTCAATCGAAGTCACACAGTCAACACTTGAGACTTGGCGCAAGGATGTGACAAATATCCAAGACGCTATCAATTCGTTTCAGTCAGCTAGAGATCATGCTGAAAACGTCCTGGACCAAGCCTTGGGTGATTTGGACGAGGCCTATGAAAACAGTACTGGCTTTCAAGGCTACACACCAAGTGATGACATCAGTGTGTATGGTGCGCTAGAACAGATGGGCTCTAACGATCTTGAATACACATTTCAACGCGCCTTGCATGAGATGTATAAATTTCAAGTGATTAGACGTCATACGGCTTGAAGGTGAGCAACATGGAACAGGCACAACTTTTCAAACGTTTGTTCGACATGAGCTTGGATGAGATCGCATCTTTCATTGATTACGATGAAACGATTGAAGCGTCCCTGTACAAGTTGGACATGGCCGCTAGGACAAGACACATCATTGACGCAGTCCAATTTGAGGACATGTGGCAGTCACTCGATGAGGAAAGTCAAACGTTCGATATCTACATATCCATGCGACTGTCGCCCATGACGCTGGCATCTTGCTACCATTTGAACCATGACATGAATGGATTGGAGTGGCGATTTGTATTTCCGCGCTATGACGATCTACCTAAGAACTCTCGGCCCAAGTGTTTCGGTGAATATTTGGCATTAAATAAAAGTGTGCAGATTATGGATATCGAGACCTACGATATCGATATAGCGTGTGAATTTTTGGACAAGGCGTATGACTTTTCACACCATAAAAACAAGCCCATCATTCCGCGCCAGCAAGGTGGCGCTAGCCAGTAAGCGCAATAAATGTCAGTTGCTTCTCGAGTTCAATGCAGGCCATTTGCGCGGCCATGGGGTTCTTGCCTGCATTGATCTCCAATCTAAAAGTCTCGCCTGCAGTGGTGATGTGGACCTTCACGATACCGGCTTTGCTTTTAAATTGGTAGGAGACATCTGCCCGGGGCAGATGTTCACGTTCATTAACAATCAAACTAACCTTTTGTTTGCCGATGTCTTGCAGGCGCTGGTTCAACTCCCAAGCGCCAGCAACTCGACTTTTGTAGTCGGCCATGGCTTCTTTGACCACGGTCATGGTGCCAGCAGGGCCCACTTTGGCAATGATGGCCAGTTCGCTGCTCAGGTCTTCTTTCTTCACAAGCCTGACCCTTATCCGCTCGTAGTAATCGACCGCAATCAAAGCTGCCTTCATTTTGGTGATGGCTTCTTCTGCGTAGCGTTCGAAGTACTGGGTTAAAAGTTCAGACATGGTGGGCTTTGATTATTCAGTCGTGAGGGTAGGCCGAGGTTTGTATTTCATTTCAGGGGATCAGGTGGACTTCTTGCGTTGAGCTTTGAGGCGATTCTCAAAGTCATCGGTCAGTTCAGAGTTCTGTGCGATGAGCGGCATGACAAGACCTGTACTCATCTGCACTAAATTCATGATGTTGTTATTGGCCATCTGTGCTGTCATGATGGCTCGGATCTGTGCAGCTTCGCCACTGGTGGCGTTTGGATCTATAACGCCAGCGAATTGCTTGGCTTTCATCAAGGGCGTCAAGTGGCTGTAATGCTTGGTGATCATCAACACTGACGTACCCATTTGCTCCGCCAAGTCGTGAATTGGAATTCCTTCCAACAAGCGCTGGGTGGCGTAGTAGTGACGCAGGCTGTACAAGCTGCGTTCCTTGCCCGTAACAGGGCAGTTGAGCAGCTCTGATTCCTCAAGCCACTGACGGAATGGTTTGTTCCAGTTGTCGGGCACAGAGCCGTCACTCAAACGAAACAGTAACTTGGGGATCTTTTTCTTCAAAACTTCCTCTAGCGTCATGCTGGATAAGTCTGGGCTAAGCTGACGTAGGCGTTCTAGCAGCAGCCAACAGCTGTTGTGGGCTACAAAGTTACGCGCACCCCGTTTGCCGCGTTGTAGACGGAAATGCAGGATGGGCTGCCCATCGCGAACTTCTACATCAATGTGACGCCATTCCAAGTATTCAGCTTCAGTGCCTGGACGCATTCCAGTAGCGGCCATGAATGGGACATAGATAGCCAGAAGCTCACGGATGATTTTTGTGCGAGCAGTGCGGCCATCATCAATGAACTTGGCCGCGTACTTCATCATGGCTTCTAGCTCTTCATGACTGAACTCAGCGCGGCGGTCACTCTCAGCACCAGTGTTCTTGGTAAGAGGGCGCTCATAGGCTGTCATGTAACCGCGCTCAATAGCTTCATCAAAGATGAGATTCAGCGCTGCGTTGTGATTGTTCTGGGCACTGCCAGAGAGCTCGCGTCCCACCTTGTCACGCCGCCACACATGGAATTCTGAAATTACGGAGGGCTTGACGCCATCCACGTTGTAAAGGCCGTAGAAGGGGATCAAGTACAACTTAATAGCTGAAACATAGTCCCGAAAGCTAGGTTTGGCAGTACCTGCGGCAATTTCAGCTTCCAGGCGGTGCAGGACGATTTCAGCCACTGGCTTGAACTTTCTGCTGGTGACGGGGCGGCCTTCTTCCAAGTCAAACGTTGCCTTCATCCACATGCGTTCAGCTATCTTTGAAGCTTCCTTCACATTAGCTGTATCAGTGCTGCGACGGAACCAAGTTTTGAGATTCTCCAGCTTGTAGTGAGCTTGCCACTTTTTGCTGTCGTCACGACGCACAAGCCTAATCAATTCAGGCTTGACTATGACGGTTTCGCTTGCTGGTATACGCATGTCAGCACTTTACAACGACTTTTTGGAAAAAGCAACCAGCGGCAGATTAAATATTCGTGTAATAACCGTGTAATTGATAAATCAAATAAAAACAACGAGGTAAGTCGTTGTTTTTAAAGGGGTTTTGGCTCCTCGACCTGGGCTCGAACCAGGGACCTACGGATTAACAGTCCGGCGCTCTACCGACTGAGCTATCGAGGAATTTATTCGGTTTTTCTAGCAAGAAACGTGCTCGAGGGGTATCACCTCTATGGCTGTCCTGAGCATTTGCTAGCTAGATATTGTAGCAAAAAAATAGTGGTTAACTTGGACTTTTCAGCCTGAGAGGGGGGAAAGTCGCAAAAAAACTAGTTGGCTTTTTTGGGCAAAATTAGCTTGACGCCAGATAATCTTACAAGCTAAACATAATTTTTCAAGCGACGAATTAAGGTTCATTCAAATAAATTTTGACCAATGAGCGATCAAAACGAAAACTCTGAATTGCAAGCGGAAAACACCCGCTTGATTTCGTTGCTGGAGCAGCATCGCATCGAATGGAGGCTTCCCAGTACTAAGCCCCCAACAAATGAAGCTGTTAAGAAAAATAGCCTTTCAACGGAAGAGAAGATCAAAATCTTTCGTGACTTGTTTCGTGGTCGAACAGATGTCTATCCCATACGCTGGGAAAGTAGAACCTCTGGTAAATCTGGTTATTCGCCCGCATGTGCCAACGAATGGCTTTCAGGTGTTTGTGAAAAACCGCGAATCAAATGTGGCGATTGTGGAAACCGCTTGTTGGTTCCATTAACTGATTCAGTGATTTACGACCACTTGGCTGGGGAGCACACTATTGGAATTTATCCATTAATGGATGATGACGGTTGTTATTTTTTGGCCGTAGATTTTGATGATGAAAATTGGCAAGAGGATGCTAAAGCTTTTTCCAAATCATGTGCATCTTTAGGTGTTCCCTGTGCACTTGAGATCTCACGCTCAGGTCAAGGAGCGCATGCTTGGATTTTCTTTAAAGAGCGTGTCTCTGCCCGCGATGCACGCAGACTTGGAACAGCTCTTATCAGTCATACCTGCACAAGTACCAGGCAGTTGAAGTTGGCTTCCTACGATAGGCTTTTTCCAAACCAAGATTCTATGCCGAAGGGTGGCTTTGGCAATCTAATTGCCCTTCCTTTGCAAAAAGGGCCACGTGAAAACGGAAGGAGTATTTTTGTAAACGCTGATCTAGAGCCATTTCATGATCAGTGGACGTTTTTATCAGGAATAAAGCCCATGTCGGCTATAGACATAGATCCAACGGTTTTGCAAGCTACTGGCAAGGCGCACCCTTTAGACGTGACTTTTATTGACGATGAAGATTTAGATACGCCTTGGAAAAGCTTAACGAATTCCAATAAAAAATTGAGCGTTCCTTTGCCTAAGTCTCTAAAAATTACTCTATCAAATCTGATTTATTTTGAGAAATCTGAATTGCCACAGCAGTTGGCCAATAGATTGATCCGGTTAGCAGCTTTTCAGAATCCTGAGTTTTATAAAGCTCAGGCCATGCGCATGTCTGTTTGGGATACGCCTCGTGTTATCGGATGTGCAGAAAATTTCCCAAAGCATATTGCTATACCTCGGGGATGCTTAGATGCTGCACATTCTTTGATGATGGACAACAACATCAATTGCCACTTGCTGGACGAAAGATTTTCCGGAGATCCGCTGGATGTAATTTTTGCTGGGCAGTTGCGATCAGATCAAGAATTTGCTGTTAATCAAATGCTAAAGTACGACACGGGCGTGCTCTGTGCCCCAACTGCGTTCGGTAAAACGGTCGCTGCTGCTTCAATCATTTCACGCCGTGGAGTCAGCACATTAATCCTTGTGCACAGGACCGAATTGCTCAAGCAATGGCAGGAACGCCTTAATGTTTTTTTAGATGTTGATAAAGGTACCATTGGAACAATTGGCGGTGGCAAGTCCAAGCCAACTGGCAGGATAGACATTGCGGTAATGCAGTCTGTATCTCGTCAGGGTGTGGTTAATCCGCTTGTTGAAAAATACGGTCAAATTATTGTTGATGAGTGTCATCATGTTGGTGCAACGTCCTTCGATGCAATTTTAAAGAAGACTAAAGCTAAATTTGTGTTGGGCCTTACCGCTACCCCGATCCGACGTGACGGACTGCAACCAATTATCTTTATGCAGTGTGGACCTATACGCCACAAGGCGAGCCGATCGGCCAGTGCCCCAAATGATCTTGAGGTGAGGCCGATATTTCGGCACGATGAAATTAAATTAGTTTTGGATGCTGGTATCCAAGATGTATTTCGTCATTTGGCGAATGACGTACTGCGAACTCAATCGATCGCTATGGAAATAAAGACTGCTTTTGACTCGGGCAGGAAAGTTTTGGTATTGACAGAACGTACCGAACATTTAGATGCCATTCGTGTGGCTCTCGAAGAAAAAGAGCTAACGCCCTTTGTCTTACACGGAAGAATGTCCAAAAAACAACGAGCTAGCTTGATTCAGGAGCTCAATGTCTTACCTCCCGAATTTCCTCGTATCTTGTTGGCTTCTGGAAAGTTGGTTGGAGAAGGGTTTGATCACCCGCCTTTGGACACATTAGTACTGGCGATGCCGGTATCTTGGAGAGGTACTTTGCAGCAGTATGCTGGTAGGTTGCATCGCGAACACGCCAGCAAGACTGATGTACGGATTATTGACTTTGTCGACACTAGCCACCCTTCACTTTTGCGAATGTGGGTTAAACGGCAAAATGGTTACAAAGTTATGGGTTATCGAATTGCAGTAGAGGATGATCTGTGGACTGATACACAAGAAGCCGTAAAAATACCGCGTGGGTAGAGATTCTCAAATCTTAGTTTTTGGACTTTGCAACCAGGTTAGTAGGGCGCAGTAAAAATGACGTTGCCAAAGTCAAAAGTAGCGCGGGGATCAGAAAAGTTTCATTATGTAACTTCCCATAATGCGAGAAGCCTACAAAGTATTTGTGTAATAACCGTGTAATTAATACTTTAGGTTAAATATAGGCTATAAATCGTTGATTTATAAGGGTTTTTTAGGGGTATTTTTTTGTAAGGAACTGTTTCTGCGGAGTTAACAGTCCGGCGCTCTACCGACTGAGCTATCGAGGAATAAGACCAAAATTATATAGCGATTTTCGGAGATATTCTAGGATGCGTTCATGATTTTCATAAATCCTTTGGCAGTCGCCTCAGGTTGATCCGCATCGGTGATGGCACGCACCATCGCCACCGATCCCACGCCGGTTTGAAGCACTGCACCCAGGCGTGATGCGTCAATGCCGCCAATCGCCACCAGCGGGTGCTGCTGCATCAAGCGGGCATAGGCTTGCAAGCGTCCCATGCCTTGTGGGGCGGTGGCCATGCGTTTCAAGGTGGTGGGAAACACCGCACCCAAGGCGATGTAGCTGGGCGACACCGCATCGGCGCGCAGCATCTCGGCGTAGCCGTGGGTGCTCAGGCCCAAACGCAGGCCTGCGGCACGAATGGTTTGCAGGGGAGCATCGGCCATGTCTTCTTGACCCAGATGCACGCCATAGGCACCCGCATCGATGGCGGCTTGCCAGTGGTCGTTGATGAACAACAAGGCCTGGGTGTCTTGCACGGCTGCTACGGCGGCGTGCACTTCACGCGCAATGGCAGCGGCATCGTCTGACTTGAAGCGCAATTGCACCGTGGGCACACCGGCACGTGCCATGCGGCCCACCCACTGTGCATCGGGCAGCACGGCGTACAAACCCAAGGCGTGCGGGCAGGGCGCAAACGCGTGGTTTCTGGGCGCGGGCGCGATGCCAAAGTCTGAGGGGTGCACTGGCCAAGCGCTCACATCAAAACCACCCAGACGCTGGCTTTGTTGTTGCCAGGCTTGCATCACGCATTGCGCGTCGTGCTCCAAAAAGCCCAGCATGCGACAGCCTTGCAGCACGCCCGCCATTTCGGGCGTCAAGGCGTTGACCGACGGTGCCTGTGCAAGGTTTTGCGGCTCACCGGCCAGCATGTGGCCATGTTGTTGCGCAATGGCGCTGGCGATCTCTTGCGCGTTCATGCTTGGTGCCAAAACGGTGTACCCAACACCGGGGTGCTGGGTTGGGCACTGTCTTGCGCTTGCATGGCGCCCGCCACGTAAGCGCTGTGGCCGGCATCTACCGCATCGGCAAATGCGCCGGCCATGCGCACCGGGTCTTGGGCCAGAGCCACGGCGGTGTTGAGCAACACCGCGTCGTAGCCCCATTCCATGACCTGGCAGGCGTGTGAAGGCAACCCCAGTCCAGCATCCACGATGAGCGGCACCTCCAGCCGTTCACGCAGTGTGCGCAGGGCGGTGGGGTTGACGGGGCCCTTGCCGGTGCCAATGGGGGCGGCCCAGGGCATCACGGCTTGGCAGCCCACATCGACCAAGCGTTGGCACAGCACCAAGTCTTCGGTGCAGTAGGGCAGCACCTTGAAGCCGGCCTTGATCAAACGGCTGGCGGCTTCGGGCAAGTTCAGCGTGTCGGGTTGCAAGGTGTAGTCGTCCCCGATCAGCTCCAGCTTGATCCAATCGGTTTCAAACACCTCACGCGCCATCTCGGCGGTGGTGATGGCTTCTTGCAGGCTGTGGCAACCGGCGGTGTTGGGCAGCACCGGCACATTGGCTTGGCGCAGCAGGTTCCAAAAACTTTGCGAGGCTTCGCCGCCGCTGCCTGTTTGTCGGCGCAACGATGCGGTCAGCATGGCGGGCTTGGCGCGCTCAATCGCGGCCAGCAACACACTGGGCGAGGGGTAGCGCGAGGTGCCCAGCAGCAAGCGGCTGGCAAAGGTTTCGCCGTAGAGGGTGAGGGAGTTGGGGGAGGTCATGGGGGAGATCCAATCTGTGCTTAACCGCCCGTGATGGGCGCGATCAATTCAATCTGGTCGTGAGGGTGCAAGGTGTGTTGCGCATATTGAGTGCGGGGCACAAACTGCAGGTTCACCGCAGCAGCAAACGGCGGTTGAATGCCCGCAAGTTTCACCGCGTCGGCCAGGGTGGCGCCTTGCGCAAAGTCATGGGGTGCTTGGTTGATCAGCACCTGAATGGTGGTGGTGTCAGACATGTTCAAACTTCAGTGCAAAGGTGGTGGCGAGTTCGGTGGTCTGGGTCTGTACCCATTCCAGCACCACATCCAGCATGGCGGGTGCAATTAAAAATCCGTGTCGGTACAAGCCGTTGATTTGCAAGCAGCGCGGGCCTAGGCAACGCACGGCTGGCAGGTTGTCGGCGAGGGTGGGTCGGGCTTGGGTGTTGACTTCCAAAATACGCGCCTCGGCAAAGCCGCTGTGAACGGTGTAGGCGGCGCTCAGCAGCTCCAAGGTCGAGCGCACGCTGGCCGGCGACAGGTCTTCGGTTTCAATCTCGGTGGCCCCAATCACAAACACGTGGTCTTCTTTGGGGGCGATGTAGATGGGGTAACGCGGGTGAATCAAACGTGTGGGTCGCAGCAGCGTGACCTCGGGCGCATGCAGGCGCACCACCTCGCCGCGCACACCGCGCAGCTGGGTCCAGTCGGTGCGGGCGCCCAGGCCACGGCAGTCAAACACCCAGTCGGGTTGGCCGGCAGTGCCCGGCGCAAAGTCTCTGGGCGATTGGGGGCTGTGCCAGTGCAAGGTCACCTCTTGTGTGTGCAAGCTCTCGAGCAAGGCGCTCAGCAACTGGCGGTTGTCGAGCTGGCCCTCGCCGGGCAAATACAGCGCACGCTGAAAGCGACCGTCCAGCGCGGGCTCACACGCCGACAGCGCTGGGGCGTCTAGGCTTTGCAAAGCAGGCAGGCTGGGCAGTTGGGTCTGGGTGCGCATAAGCAGTTGCTCGAACCGTTGCGCTTCGCCTGCGTCTTGGCGGTGCCACACGATCAAGGTGCCGTTGTGCTGAAAGAACACGGGTTGATGCAGTTGTGCCATCAATTCAGGCCATCGAATGAGTGCGTGCTGGCCCATGCGCACCACCGGCAGTTCGGTGATGGCCGATTCGGCCAAAGGCGCCAGCATGGCGGCCGCCACACGGGCTGCCGCACCTTGGGCATCGGGGCCCTGTGCCTCATGCACGTCGACCCGGTGACCTTGACGCGCCAAGCTGTGGGCCAGCAAACGCCCCATCAGGCCCGCGCCCAAGACCACGCTGTGTTGGGGTGAACTCATGGGCGCATGTCCTTCGAAAAAAAACCAAACTGCAGTTGCGGATAATTCAAGGCATGAGCACTCACCCATCGACGTCTTCTTCGGCCACTGTGCCGATCACCCGCTACGCACGCGTTCTCACCATTGCCGGCTCGGACAGCGGCGGCGGTGCTGGCATTCAGGCCGACCTCAAAACCTTTGCCGCATTGGGCTGCTATGGCATGAGCGCCATCACCGCGCTGACCGCGCAAAACACCGTGGGCGTGCAGGGCATCCATGGCATACCGGCTGAATTTTTGAAAGCGCAAATCCAGTCGGTGGTGGAAGACATCGGTGTCGATGCCGTCAAGATCGGCATGCTGCATGCGCCCGCCATCGTGGACGTGGTGGCCTGGGCGATTGACCATTACCAACTCAAACATGTGGTGCTCGACCCCGTCATGGTGGCTACCAGCGGTGACCGCCTGATTGCCAGCGAGACCGTGCAGGTGCTGGTGCGCGAACTGTTTCCACGCGCCAGCCTGATCACGCCCAATTTGGACGAAGCCGCCTTGCTGCTGGGCCACGACGTTGCCAACGCCCACGCGTTGGAAGCCGCTGCGCTTGACCTGCTCGCGAAAGGCGCTCGTGCGGTCTTGCTCAAAGGCGGGCATTTGCCGGGCGATGAGGTGGTGGACCTGCTGGCTCAACCCGGCCTTGCGTCGCAGCGCTTGGCGTCGCCGCGCATTGCCAGTCGCAATGTGCATGGCACGGGCTGCACCTTGTCGTCGGCCATTGCTGCGCACCTGGCCTTGGGGCATGACTTGGCGCAGGCGGTGGCCTTGGCGCGTCGCTTCATCTTGGGTGCCATTGAGCACGGCGCAGCCGTGACCACCGGCCACGGCCACGGGCCACTCAACCACGGCTTTGCGCCGGTGGCCATGCAGCTGCGTTGCTGACGCTCGGCTCATGCCATCACCAAGCCACCGTCGACCAGCAGCACTTGGCCGGTCATGAAGCGGCTCCAGTCCGAGGCTAAAAACAACACAGGGCCCGCCACATCGTCGGGCGTGGCCAAGCGGCCCAGGGGGGTCTGTGCCACCAACACGTCTTTGACAGCTTCCTTGGTGTGTTGGCTCGACGCGGTGGGGCTCACCAAGCCCGGGGCTACACAGTTGACCCGAATGCCCAAGGGCCCCAGCTCAGTGGCCAAGTTGCGGCTGAAGCCCACCAGTGCTGACTTGGCGGTGCTGTAGTCGTGGTACGCAATGCTCGGGCGTTGCACCAGGTCGCTCACCAAGTTCACGATGCTGCCGCGCGCGCGTTGACGCATGTGGGGCAACACCGCTTGGCACACGTGGAAAGCGGCTTGCACTGCGCCGTCGAATTGGCCTTGGTAGGCGCTCCAAGGCACTTCCCAAAAACGCTGGCGGTGCTCGGGGTCAAACGCGTAAGGGCTGAACGCGTTGTTCACCACCGCATCGATGCGCCCGGTCTCGGCCACGGCCTTGGCCACCATCGCTTGCACCGCCTCGGGGGCGCGCACATCGGCTTGCAGGGCCCAAGCCTGCCCACCTGCTTGCTCGCAGGCGCTGACCACTTCTTGCGCCGCAGCTTCGTTGTGCAGGTAGTTCACCAGCACCAGTGCGCCCTCACGCGCAAACGCTTTGGCGATGGCTGCGCCAATGCCCCGGCTGGCTCCGGTGACCAAGACCACTTGTCCGTCAAAGCGTGCGGTGGGGCTGTTCATTTTTTGCCGGGCAACAGGTCTTGGCTGACCACGTCGCTGATTTTGATATCGCGTTGAATCACACCGAAGGCTTTGTAGGCTTGTGCGCCTTTTTGCAGGGTGGTCAAGTCAAACGCACCCAAGCCACGTTGTGCAGTGGTGGCAGACACGCTGGTTGCATTGCGCAGCTTGATGATCTCTAAGTTGAGGGCCTCGTTCTGGCCATCGATCGCATGCTTCACCGCCAACTTGGCGGCTTCTTGGGGCGAGCGGATCATCCACTCAGCGCTGTCTTGGTAGGCTTGCAAGAAACGCTTGAGCACATCTTTTTTGGTGGCGTAGGTGTCTTCGCGCACCACAAAGAAGTCGCTGGAGATGTTCACGTAGTTTTTCACCTCCATCACGTTGACGTCCCCCAAGCCTCTTTGTTTGCCCACCAGCAAGCCGGTGTCGGTGGCGGCGGTGGCGTCGACTTGGCCTTGCATCAACGGGGCAAAGTTCAGCATGCCGGTGACGATGACCGTCACATCAGACTCACTCAAGCCCGCTTGGTGCAACAGCACCTGAAGGTTTTGCCGGGTGCCACTGGCCAGGCTGTAGACCCCAATGCGCTTGCCCTTGAGGTCTGCGGGTTTGGTGATGTTTTGCGACTTGAGCGACACCAAGTTGAAGATGTTTTGTGGGTAGATGTCGTAGATGGCGCGCAGCTTTTCGCCTTTGTCCAGCGCGGTGAAAAATGAGCTGGGGTCGGTGAAGGCCACATCGGCCTGACCGCTCAAGAGGTTGCGCAAGGCGTCGCCGCCGCCCGCACCGGGCAGGTAGCCGAGTTCAATGCCACGCGCTTTGAAAAACCCTTTGTCTTCTTCCACCAACAGGTTGGTGATTTCGGTGATGGGTTTGCTCCAACCGGCCACCACGATTTTGTCGGCCTTGGGGGTCGACTGTGCATGGCTGTTGAACGCCCAACTGGCTGCAACGATGGCCAAAGACAGACTGGCACAGGCACTCGCCAAGAGGCGCGCTGACAGGCGCGCGTGAGCCAAGGTCAGGCCAATGCGGTGTGTGTGACATGTCATGAGATCAAACTTTCAAAGGGGTCAAAGAGAAAAGGGGTCAAAGAGAAAAGGAATTGGGTGAAAACCGGCGCTCAAGCGCTTGAACGCCGCTGTAACTCAAGATGCCCAGCACGGTGATGAGCACCAGCACGGCAAACATCAACGGGGTGTCCATCGAGCCTTGGGCGGCAATGATCAAGGCCCCCAGGCCTTTGCTGCCGCCAATGAACTCGCCCACCACCGCGCCCACCCAGGCCAACACCACCGCGACGCGCAAGCCGGCCATGATGTGGGGCAGGCCCGCTGGAATTTTCAAGCGCCACAGCGTTTGCCAAGGCGTGGCTCGCAGCATGCGAAACAGCTCCAAGCGTTGTGCATCGACTTGCTGCATGCAGGTGGTGGTGTTTTCGAGCAGCGGGAAAAAACAAATCAAAGCGGTCATCACCACCGTGGGCAAGGTGCCAAAACCAAACCACACGATGAAGAGCGGCGCCAGCGCGAGTTTGGGCACCACTTGGCTCAGCACCACATAGGGCATCAACACGCCACGCAAATGGGCTGACTCGCCCAAGGCCACACCGCCCGCAAACCCCAGCGTGCCGCCCAGCAGCAGGCCTAAGCCGACCTCGCACAAGGTTTGCAGCACATGGGGCCACAAATAACCGTTGGTCAAACCCCGCCACAAGGCCGAGGCGATCACGGTGGGGGCAGGCAACACCAAAGCCGAGGTGGCAAATTGCTGCACCGCCAGCTCCCACAGGCCCAGGCACAGCAGGCCCAACATCACAGACAGCAGGCGTGTGTGGCGCATCACAGCTCCCCGTCCATGCACTGGCGCAACTGGGCACACACGGCATTGAACTCAGCACTGTGACGCACGCCATGGGCCCGTGGCCGAGGCAAGTCGATGCGCAGCGTGTGCACCATTTGCCCTTGCTGCATCACCGACACCTGGTCACCCAGGTACACCGCTTCGGCCATGTCGTGGGTGACAAACAGCACCGAGGTGCCTTGCTGGGCGCACAGCCCGAGCAAGTCGTGTTGCAGTTCTTCGCGGGTGATGGCGTCGAGCGCGGCAAACGGTTCGTCCATGCACAAAATTTTCGGCTCACCCATCAGGGCACGCGCCAAGGCCACCCGGCTTTGCTGACCGCCCGACAAGGCCTGGGGGTTGTTCTGCGTGTGATCGCCCAAGCCCATGCGCTTGAGCAGTTGCGCGGCCATGTCGCGGTCGCTGCTGCGCACCGGGCGTTGCAGCGAGATGGGCAACAACACGTTGTCCAGCATGCTGAGCCATTCCAGCAAGGTGGGGCGTTGGAACACGAAACCCATGTCGGCCCGTGGTCCGATCACGGGTTCACCGTGGCATAGCACCTGGCCGTGTTGGGGCACCAGCAAACCCGCGGCCAGTTTGAGCACGCTGGTTTTGCCGCAGCCGCTGCGCCCGACCAAGCAGTGCACGCTGCCGGGTGCGATGTCCAAGCTCACGCCCCGCACGGCTTCGCCACCCGTGGGGTAGGCAAAGCGCAACGCGAGCAGGCGCAAGGCGGGTTGGGGGGGCAGGGTGTCAGGGCGCATAGGCTGTGAAGTTCTCGGCAGCGGCTTCGGTGGACGCTTCGATGTCCACCATGCGCACCAGATCGAGCAAGCTGAAGCGCCCGTCATGGTGCCAGCCCGCAGCGGGTGCGGTCATGGCGCCTATGGCGCAAATGCGTGTCACACCCGCTTGCGCCAGGGACTCACCGAGGCGCAGCAGTTCTTCGGGCGCTGCGGCCAGCCCCACGGTTTGCAGGTAGTCGCGTTGGGCGCGGGCCAGCTCGGCCACTTCGTCGAGCGTGTCCACACCCACCACCAGCACGCAACGGTTCAAGGGGCCGGGTTGCAGCGGCGTGGGCGCGTCGCAGTAGACCACCGCCCAGGCCTGGGTGGCGTCGCCCAACACCTGGGTGTTGGGGCTGTTGACCATGGCGAACTCGTGTGATTCGCGCCAAGCGGCCACGCTTGCGGCTTCTTCCAGCGACAGGGGGCGGCGCACAAACTTGTGGCTCAAGGCGGCCAGCTCGCTGGCCAGGCTTTGGGCAAACTCGTGCGGGCTGACCTGGGCGCCACGTTGCACATACAACATCTGCGGTGAGTAGCAACCTTGCTGTTCGTAGCGTGCCACGTCCAGCGCGGCCAGTGCCGCGGTGGCCTTGGCGCGGCGCAGCGTCAATGCTGCCGTGGACACCATGCCAAAACTCAGCTTGTGGCCATGCGGCAAAAACCGAGCAGTCACGGGCACAAGCTGCTGCATGTCGCGCAAGGCGGTGTTGCCGCCATAGGCCAACACCACGTCGGCTTGTTCAAACAAGGGGGCTGCCTGCGCCGCCTCGCTGCCCGGCCACCAGACCACGGCCAAGCAGTCGGCCAAGCGAGGCTCCACCGCCACCAAGACCCGCGCCAACACGCTGGCAAACACCGGCTCGGCGCTGGCAACTTTGCCCACCGAACCTGCTTTGACCAACAGGCCCGACACCCAACTCCACATGGGCAAGCCCGGCACATTGCCGGCCCAGACATGCGCCATCAGGTCGGGGCCACAGGCTTTGCTCCAGCCGCCACCCACGCGGGGTTGAAACGCATCCAGTAACAGCGGGTTGGCAAAGTCTTCCACCACAAAGCGTTGCAGTTGCAGGGCCCTAAAGGTTTGCAAGTAGGCGCTGAGGTGGATGCGCACCATCTCGGCATCCAAGCCCGTGACACGTGGCAACAAGGTGTCGAGTTGTTGCCGGTAAGGGTCGTGGGCATCGAGCAAACGCGCCACGGCACGGTCAATCACCGCCACCAGCGCACTGACTGGCCAGTGCTTGAGGTGGCCGCGGCTGGCTTCACGCACACGCGTGGCCAAGGCTGTCATTTGTGCGGCACTGAGCTGCGGAACCTGCACCTTCAGCGGGTGCTCCGGCGTGCCAAAGTGCAGCGCGTGCCAGTGCACTTCCGGCTCTGACAGACCCGGCAGGTAGCCCGCTTTGAAGCTCAGTGTGCTCATGCGCGTGCGGCTTTCAAAAAGTCTTCCACCGCCAGTGAGCAGCCTTTGGCCTGTGCCCCCTGGGCGCGGCCCAGCAGCACAAAGCCGTCATCGGTGGCCACGCCCACGTCTTCGGTGAGGATGGTGGTCACGGCGTTGTAGTTGCCCAAATCGGTGTGGACCAAAATGCCGCGCTCGCCGCGTGGCATCTCGCGTCCGCTGATCGGGTCGATCACACGCGAGCGAATCCAGTGCGGCCCGCGTTTGACCGATGGCACCGTGGCATTGCCCCGGTCATAGAACTGGGTGCTGAGCTCGGTCATGCCGTACATGTTGATGCAATGCGTGCGTGGCACACCGAAGGTGGCCGAGAGCTGGTCGTAAAACGCATCCATCTCGATCTCGCGCGACTGGCCTTTGAAGCCCCCGGTGTCAAACAGCCAACTGCCTGCGGGCAACTGGAAGGATTGGCCCAGGGCCGCCAGGGCGTCCATGGCATGCACCAGGCTGTAGCTCGCGCCCAGCAAGGCAAAGGGCTGCCCGGTGTCTTGTGCCTGTTGCAGCGCGGTTCTCAGACCGGCGATGTCCAGCCCTTGCGGGCCCATGAAGTAGCCGCTGTCTGCCGCGCCAAAGTGGGTGAGGGCCAGTTGCAGGTAGTGGGCCAGCGACGAGTTGGGCAATGCCACTTCGTCGGGAAACAAAACGCCCATGCGGATGCGCTCTTGTCCTTGCATGACATGCTGCGCAAAGTTCAGGCGCATGGAGCTGTCGTACACCGCCAGTGCGGGGTGGTGGTGGCGGCCTTTGACATCGCCACGTGTGGTGCCACTGGTCATGAATACGCGAGCGCAGGTGTCTGGCGGCACACAGCTGAGCGTGAGGTCTTTGAAGGCGTTGATCGGCACGGCTGGAATGTCATGCCAGTGTTTGACACTGCGTGGCGTTTTGCCGCGCAGTTGGCAAAAGCGCTGAAAGGGCAGGTTGTGCTGTGCCTGATGGGCAAACAGACGCAGCGCCATGGCATTGAAGTCGTCGTCGCTCACCTCGGGCAAGGCGAAGAAGTTCAGCAAGTCAGCAGGAATCGTGGACGCGTCAGAAGCCATCTGTGTTTCACTTGCAACAAGCAGGGGGCTGACGGGGAATCGG
>CANFYL010000036.1 GCA_947451285.1 Comamonadaceae bacterium | reverse complement strand
GCGAATCACGCTGCGGTCACGCGGCGGCACTTTGAGTTTGCCCTTGCCCTGCAAGGCCGGCATATTGGGGTTGGGCACAAAGTTCAAGGGTGCGACCGTGGCCTGTGCCCCCGGCCCGTTGGCGGCATCGGCCACCGCTTGGGCTTCGTCTTCGCGGGCACAGCTTTGGCCTTGGGCCTTGGCCTGCTCGCTGACCATCAAATACGGGTTGACGTGGGCTTCGACGCGGCCAGGCACGTCGATGCTCGACGAGTCAATTTCGTACCAACCCTCGGGCGTTTCACGGCGTACAAAGGCAGTGCCCCGCACATCGGTGATCCGTTGCACCGGCTCTTTCGCCGCCAGACGGTGGGCAATTTCCACAATTGCGCGCTCGGCATTGCCGTACAGCAACAGGTCGCATTTGCTGTCCACCACGATGGAGCGTCGCACCTTGTCCGACCAGTAGTCGTAGTGGGCAATGCGGCGTAGCGAACCTTCGATGCCGCCCAACACAATCGGAACATCGTTGTAGGCCTCTTTGCAACGCTGGCTGTACACCAAGGCCGCGCGGTCGGGGCGCTTACCGCCCACATCGCCCGGCGTGTAGGCGTCATCGCTGCGAATTTTGCGGTCCGCGGTGTAGCGGTTGATCATCGAATCCATGTTGCCGGCAGTCACGCCGAAAAACAAATTGGGTTTTCCCAGCGCCTTGAACGGGTCGGCGCTTTGCCAGTCGGGCTGGGCAATGATGCCCACGCGAAACCCTTGGTTTTCCAGCATGCGCCCGATCACGGCCATGCCAAAACTGGGGTGGTCCACATAGGCGTCACCCGTGACGATGATCACATCGCAACTGTCCCAACCCAACTGGGTCATTTCCTCGCGGCTCATCGGCAAAAACGGGGCCGTGCCGAAGCGGGCCGCCCAGTACTTGCGGTAACTGGTCAGCGGCTTGGCGTTGCGGGGGAAAAAAGAGACGTCGGCGTAGGCATTCATGAATGGTGTCAAGTGTACGGGGTGCGCTTTTTCACACGCACCCGCAAGGTCATTGCCAAGGCTGTGGAAGGCTTGAAATTTTGGTTAAGAATCAAGGCCTTGACCCAACATCCCATCTTGGCCCTCCAAGGTGCTCCAGATTACTTCACCATGCACCACCCCAGCGACCAACCCAGGCCCTCGATCTACTACAACTACCGCGTGTTTCAGCCGTGGCTGCCCAGTGCCAATTCGCAGGCCCAACACGCGCCTGTGGCCATCGTTGGAGCTGGGCCTGCGGGTCTGGTGACAGCCTTGGAGTTGGCCCGTTTAGGGGTGCGCAGCGTGGTTTTGTCTGCCGAACTGCAGGTATCGCAAGGCAGTCGTGCGATTGTGTTCACCCGGCGCTCCATGGAAATCTTGCAGCAAGTGGGCGTCGACCAGCGCGTCACCGACAACGGGCTGCCTTGGCGTTTTGGCAATTCTTTCTACCGGGGTCAGAAGGTCTTTCGCTTAGAGGCGCCACACGACCCCAACGACCGATTCTTTCCCATGATCAACATCCAGCAACAGTATTTGGAAGAGTACCTGTTGGACGCTTGCCAAGACAGCCCACTGATCGATCTGCGTTGGGGCAACAAAGTGGTGGAAGTGACCCAAACCGATTTGTCCGCGCAGGTGGCGGTCGACACCCCAGAGGGCACTTACATGTTGCAAGCCGATTGGGTGGTTGCGGCAGATGGCGGTCGCTCAGAGATTCGCTCGGCCATGAAGCTACCCATGGAAGGCGCGTCCTACGAGGGGGTTTTTGTCATTGCCGACATTCGCATCGACTTGCCCTTCCCCACCGAACGCATGGCGTTTTTCGACCCTGAATGGAACCCAGGCAACACCATTTTGATGCATCGCGAACCACATGGCATTTGGCGCATCGACTACCAATTGCCAGCAGGCGAGACCCCTGAACAAGCGCTACAACCTGCATCACTCAAAGCGCGCATCAATGCGCAACTGGCCATGATCGGATTGGCAGACACCCCCTGGGAAATGGATTGGAACTCGGTGTATTCGGCACGCACGCTGACCCTGCCAGACTTTGTCCATGGGCGCGTCATCTTCACCGGTGATGCCGCACATTTGCTGCCCATCTTCGGCGTACGCGGCGCCAACACAGCATTTCAAGACGCCCAGTCCCTGGGCTGGCATTTGGCCTGCGTGGTCAAGGGCTGGGCGGGTCAGACACTGCTGGCCAATTACAGTGCAGAGCGGGTGGGTGCGGCGCGCGAAATCATCGACGAAGCAGGCAAAAGCACGCGCTTCATGGCACCGCCGAGTGCCGGTTTTCGGTTGCTGCGTGATGCGGTCCTGTCGCTGTCTCTCACCCAAGAGTTTGTTCGCCCGCTCTACCACTGGCGAACCTCGCGTCCTCATGAGTACACCCATTCAGCGCTCAACAGTGCGGGTGACGACAACGCTTTGTTCACCTGTGGCCCTGCCCATGGAGCACCTCCAAAAAATGTGCGCTTGGGCCCCAACGACTTTTTGCTCGACCACCTGGGTGGCGGCTTTGACTTGCTCTACTTCACCGATGCCCAGGCCTTGCCACAACCAATCATGGCGGTGATTGACGCCACACGTGCCAAAGGGGTGCCGTTGAATGTGCTGGCCATTGGCGCCAAACAAGCCGTGGCAGGTGCCGATGCCTGCCTGCCCGATGCCGATGGACACATTCGCCAGTTGTATGGCGTGCCCGCCCATGGGGCCGCTTACTTGCTTCGTCCCGACCAACACGTGTGTGCCCGCTGGCTCACGCTCGATGCCACGCGCTTACAAGTCGCCTTACACACCGCCCTGCCGCAATAAGGATTCGCCATGACACTGACCGTTCCAGATTTAGAAACAGTGTACGACACCTTGGCCGAAGCCATTGACCAAGTCGGAGAGACGAAAGCCGAGTTGTTTTTGGTCAAATTGGCTTTGCTCAATGCCCAAGCGCTGGGCAAGGCCGAGCTATTTCGGCAACATGTAGAAACCGCTTTGCAAGATTTATAGCCAACACCCTAAGTGGTGAGCGGACCATCACTGAGATGGAAAAGCTTCAACCTCGGCCTCATGTCCCCATAAGTGCGCCACCACCTGTTGCACGTTCTTGACGTCCCCAGTGGTGAAAAATCGTGTCGTACCTGGCAGTGATGCTTGCGTTGGCAGCGTCAGCTTCAATCTGCGCACCAACTCACGGGCTACGGCTTCGGCGGGGTCGACCAAGATCACGTCCTGGCCTGTGATGGCCTGGATGGAAGCGCTTAAAAATGGGTAATGCGTGCACCCTAGGACCAGGGTGTCTGCGCCTTGAGCCAGCAAAGGTTCGATGAACTGTCGCAGCAAAGCGTCCGTGCGTGAACTGTGGAGTTCGGCTTGTTCCACCAATTCAACCCAACCCGGGCAAGCCTGCAAAAGAATGCGTTTGCCCTCGCCATGTTGAGCGCATAAGCGCGCCACGCTCTCGCTTTGAACGGTTTGGCGCGTGGCCAACACGCCAATCACTCCGCTGCGCGTCATGAGGACCGCAGGTTTGATGGCGGGTTCAATCGCCACCACAGGCAAATGGGTTTGCTCTCGCAAGTCTCGCGCAGCCACCACTGTAGCTGTGTTGCAGGCGATGGTGATGGCTTTGACGCCCTGCGCGGCCAACCACTGGCCAACGGTCAAGGTGCGTTGCGTGATGTGAGCTTCTGTTTGGTCGCCATAGGGTGCGTGACCTGAGTCCGCCACGTAAACCAGGTCTTCATTTGGCAATGCTGAACGAATGGCGCGCAGCACCGACAAACCACCCACACCGGAGTCGAAAACGCCAATCGCGTTGGCAATACGTGGGGGCGTTTGGACTGGGGTCTTGCGCATCTGTCTATTCTCTACGAGCTGAGATGCCGGATGATGGAAAATATCGAAATGACTTCTTTCGTATCTCCGCAACACCGCCAAGCTTGGAAAGCGCTTCAAGTCTTAGCCAATAGCCCTCAACCGCACCTGCGCGAATTGCTGAAAGACCCCCAGCGCGTCGATCAGTTTCATGCCAGTGGCGCGGGCATCACCATCGATTACGCCCGCCAGCGCATCAACCCTGAGGTGCTAGAGCAACTTTTGGCTTTGGCCGATGAATCTGCGGTGATGGCCCAGGCCCAGGCCATGTTTCGCGGCGAAGCCATCAACACCACCGAGCAACGTGCGGTGTTGCATGTGGCTTTGCGTGGCAGCCATGTGCCCAACCCGCCTTGGGGGAGCGAGATTTCAAAACAAGTCGCGCAAGAGTTGTTGCGTGTGTGCATGTTTGCCGAGAAGGTTCGCGAAGGTCAACTCCTAGGCCATGATGGCGAAGCCATTACCGATGTGGTCAACCTAGGCATTGGCGGCTCGGATCTGGGCCCGCGCATGACCACCGAAGCCCTCAGTCACCTGACCCGGGACAGCTTCAAAAACAAGGTCCGGGTCCACTATGTGTCTAATGTGGATGCTTGGAGCCTTTACACCACATTGGCCAAACTCCACCCTGCACGCACCGCCTTTGTGGTGCAAAGCAAAACCTTCACCACCCAAGAAACCATGACCTTGGCTGCCTCGGCCAAACGTTGGTTGCTTGACGCCGGATGCCCCCAAGCACAACTGCACCAACATTTGATTGCGGTCACGGCCAACCCAAACATTTCTCAGGCCCAAGGGTTCAGCCCTGAGCACACCTTTGGATTTTGGGACTGGGTGGGCGGACGTTACTCTGTGTGGTCTGCCATCGGCTTGCCACTGGCTATCTCCATCGGAGCCTTTGCGTTCCAAGATATGTTGTTGGGCGCGCGCGCCATGGACGAACACTTCTTGTCCACCCCTGCGTCACACAACCTGCCTTTGCTGATGGCGCTGTTTGGGGTGTGGAACCGAAATTTCTTAGGTGCCAGCTCCCACAACATTGCGCCCTATGCGTCACCGCTGGGCAAATTTGCTTCGTTCTTGCAGCAAATGGAGATGGAATCCAACGGCAAACGAACGCATGTCGACGGCAGCCCTGCTGAAGTCGCCACTGCCCCCATCATTTGGGGGGGGTTGGGCATCGATGGCCAACATGCCTACTTTCAGTTGATCCACCAAGGCCAGCACTTGGTGCCAATGGACTTCATTGGCCTGCGCACCGAACGCAGCCCTTTGCCTCTTGCGGGGGAACACCACCGCGTGGTGCTGCTCAACATGCAAGCCCAAGCCCAAGCCTTGGCTTTGGGCCGCACAACAGAAGAAACCGTGCAAGCTTTGCGCGACAGTGGCATGGATGAAGACGAGGTGCAACGTCTAGCGCCTCACCGCAGTTACCCGGGCAACGTGCCCAGCAGCACCATTTGGGTCGACGCCCTGACACCACGCAGCATGGGTGCGTTGATGGCCTTGTATGAACACAAGGTGTTTTGCCAAGCCGCTATTTGGGGCATTCACGCCTATGACCAATGGGGCGTGGAATTGGGTAAAAAAATGGCTCAAGACATTGAGTCGACACAACGCTGATCGTGTGTGACAGTGTCTGAAAGACGAGATGTTTACACTCGTCGACTATGACGTCCCCTAGCCCACATCTCTCCCAAAGACTGGCCAACAAGGTCAGCATCATCACTGGCGCAGCCCAAGGCATTGGCTTGGCCACCGCCCTCAAATTTGCCCATGAAGGCGCCATTGTTGTCGTCTGCGACGTCAAACAGTCGGCTGTTGATGCGGCCGTGGCCCATTGCCAGGCCACGGGCGCCCAGTGCCGTGGGTATGTGGTGGATGTGACGCAGCGTCAGATGGTGGACGGCATGGTCAAAGCCGTGCTGTCTGAATATGGGCGCATTGATGTGTTGGTCAACAACGCGGGCATCACACAAGATGCACGGCTACAAAAAATGACGATGGAACAGTTCGATCGCGTGATTGACGTTAACTTGCGGGGCGTTTTCCATTGTGCTCAAGCGGTGACCGATGCGATGGTGGCCCAAGGCAGTGGTGTGATCTTGAATGCCTCGTCGGTAGTGGGCATTTACGGCAATTTTGGCCAGACCAACTACGCTGCTACTAAATTTGGCGTAATCGGATTCACAAAAACCTGGAGTCGTGAGCTCGGACCCAAAGGTATCCGCGTCAACGCGGTAGCACCAGGCTTTGTAGCCACACCTATTTTGTCCACCATGCCCGAAAAAGTGATCGAGGACATGGTGCACCGCGTGCCTTTGAAGCGCTTAGGTCAGCCTGAAGACATTGCCAACGTCTACGCCTTTTTGGCCAGTGATGAAGCTGCCTACGTGAACGGGGCGGTGCTTGAAGTTTCTGGAGGCATGACGGTATGAGTGACACGCCAGAGGATCACCCGCGCCCTCGCTCTAAAACCGATCTTTTTGTCTCTTTCACCTTGCTGGCCTTGCAGGGCTTTGGTGGCATCTTATCGGTGGTGCAGCGCGAAATGGTCGAAAAGAAAAAATGGCTCACACCCGAAGAGTTTGTAGAAGATTGGGCGGTCGCGCAGATCTTGCCTGGACCCAACGTGATCAACCTCTCGCTCATGATTGGCGGGCGTCACTTTGGCTTGCTCGGTGCGCTGGCCGCCTTGGGTGGCATCATGTGCGTGCCCAGCATATTGGTGTTGACCATCGCCATTTTGTTTGCCGGTGTCGAGCACACCGCTGCCGCTCAAGGTGTGTTGCGCGGTATGGGCGCGGTTTGTGCTGGCCTGATTGTGGCAACTGGCCTGAAGATGATTCCGGCACTCAAAACCAACCCCATGGGCCGCGGCTCATGCGCTGTTCTGGCTGTGGTTGGGTTTGTCACGGTTGGTTTATTGCGCCTTCCTTTGGCGTGGGTATTGCTCACGCTGGGTCCCATCGCAGGCATATGGGCGGGCATACACATGCGCCAAGGAGCGTCATCTTGAGCATCACCATGACGGGTATGGACTGGTGGGCCTTGTTTACCCATTTCATCTCGCTGTCATTGCTCGCCGTCGGCGGTGCAATCAGCACAGCACCGGACATTCACCGCTACTTGGTGGATGAGCAACATTGGTTGAGCGATGGTCAGTTCACCTCGTCCATCGCCTTGGCCCAAGGCGCCCCAGGGCCCAATGTGTTGTTTGTCGGCTTAATGGGATGGAATGTTGGCCTCAATGCGGGGGGTGGTTTCGCCGCGGGCTGGGATGGGGTGTCGCTGGGCTTATGGGGCATGGCACTCAGCATGGTGGGCATCTTGATGCCTTCGACCTGCTTGGCTTACTTTGCCGCCCAATGGGCACACCGCAACCGTGAGCTCAAAGCAGTGCGTGCCTTCAAGGCCGGCATGGCGCCTATCGTGATCGCTTTGTTGGTGGCCACCGGTTGGTTATTGACCGGCACCCACGATGACCCTGCCAAGCAATGGCCCTTGTGGCTGCTCAGCGCAGTCACCACCTTGGTGGTTTGGAGAACCAAAACACACCTGCTGGTGCTGTTGGCAACTGGCGCCTTGTTGGGGGCCTTGGGCTTTGTGTGAGCGCGAGGTCGAGGTAGCGACTTAACCCCGCTGTCGTCGGGCTTCGTACAAACATACACCGCTGGCCACGGACACGTTCAAACTCTCCACAGCCCCCTTCATGGGAATGCTGATGAGCTCGTCGCAGGTCTTGCGGGTGAGCTGACGCATGCCGTCCCCTTCTGCACCCAGCACCAATGCGGTCGGCCCTTTGAGGTCGACTTGGTACAAGGTCTTGGGCGCGTCATCGCTGGTGCCAATGATCCAGATATTGCGCTCTTTGAGTTCGTTCAAGGTACGGGCCAAATTCGTCACCATGAAATAAGGCACCGTCTCAGCCGCGCCGCTGGCCACCTTGGCCACCGTGGCGTTGATGCCCACGGCATGGTCTTTGGGCGCAATCACCGCATGGGCACCTGCACCGTCGGCCACTCGCAAGCAAGCGCCAAGGTTGTGTGGGTCGGTCACACCATCGAGTACCAAGATCAAGGGCGCTTCTACTGGCTCGATCTTCTCGAGCAGCTCGTCCAGTGAATGCACCACAGCCAACGCGCTCACACGGGCAGCTACGCCTTGATGACCATGACTACCAGCCAGCTTGGCCAGACGCAAGCCATCTGCCTCGATCAAGCGCGCGCCGACTTGGTTGGCGCGCTCTAAAAACTGACGCATGCGCGCATCGCGGCGGGAGGGCTCGTAATAAATCTCGATGATGGATTGCGGCGCAGTTTTAAGGCGCACACCCACGGCATGGAAACCGAACAAAACTTTGGGGGAGGATGACATTCAATGATTATCCCCCGCACCGTTGCGAGGCAATGGAGATCAAAAAAGACGACGCAAATCGGTTGCCATTCTTGTCAAAACTGAAGGCCAACTTCGGTCAGCGTCTTGTCTGAAGAGCTTGACCGAGTCGTACCATGGGCTATCTTCTCTGTCTAGCAACCAGCGCCAATCTGGCACATAGGGCAACAGTATCCAAGTGGTTTGTCCCAATGCCGCCGACAAATGCGCCACGCTGGTATCTACGCTGATCACCAAGTCCATCAATTCGCACAAGGCCGCTGTGTCAGCAAAGTCTTTGATGTCTTGTCCCCAATAACGAATAGCAGACACTTGTAGCGCAGGCTCATCGACTTGACGCAATTCGTTATGCAAGCACACATACTCAAAGCCATCCGCGAGATAACGGTTCAAAACCTCCAGGTCAAGGCTGCGGTTGCTGTCATTCTTATGCATTGCGCTGCCATGCCAGGCTAGGCCAATTCGAGGCTTGGTTTTAGGGCCTAGTTTGGCGCTCCATTCGGCCACCTTGGCGCTGTCGCTTTTGAGATAAGGGCCCTGTGAAGGAATCGTGGCAATCTCAGTTTTGAAGGCCAAGGGCAAGGACAGCATAGGACAATGGAAGTCAAAGGGAGGAAGCGCCTGCCTTTTGCTGACCAAGGCGTCAACACCTTCCAGACTGTGCATAAGGGGTTCCAATTCAACAGGAACTTCCAAGATCACTCGACCGCCTCTGGCTTTGACCAGTTTGGCGTATCTGCAAAACTGGATCGTGTCTCCCAGTCCTTGCTCTCGATGAAGCAGGATCGTTTGTCCACGCAAAGACTCAGAACCCAACCAAAGGGGTTGTCGAAAATTTTGAGGCTTCAAGCCAAGCGCATCGTTTTTCCAACGCCATTCATACAACGGCCAACCTTCCTTGAATTGACCCAAGAGCAAAAGCGCCAATGACTTGTTCAAATGTGCATGGACGAAGTCGGGTTTGAGCTCTATCGCTTTGTTGAAGCAATCCAGTGCCCCGTCAATCTTCTTGAGCGCGACATAGGCAAGCGCAAGGTTGAAATAGGCATCGCTATTTCGAGGCTGTAAATCAATGGCTTTGTTATAACTGATCAAAGCATCGTCGTATTGTTGTCCTCTTAGCAGCACATTGCCTCGCAATAGCTGTGCCTCTTGGCAACTGGGATTGAGACGAATCGCTGAATCGCAGCTTTTCAAAGCAAGATCAAAATGTTTGAGTTCAAGAAGAACGACAGCACGGTCATGGTGCGTCTGCGCATCGCTGGGATCGATCTCAATGGCTTTGTCATAGCTGGCTGCAGCCTCCTCCAAGCGTCCCAATTGTTGAAATGAACTTGCGAGATTGGCATGCGCCAGAGCGAGATGTGGATAGATGGCAATCGCTTGAAGTAAGAAATCGACAGCCTGGCTCAAGTTACCTAACTGACCTTGCAAAACACCAAACATATGCAACAGATCGAAATTTTTCGGGTCGATTTTCAAAGCCGCTTCATAGCAGGTTTCTGCTTGATGCAGTTTTCCTTGCTGATGAAAAGAATGACCTTGCAAATAATGGCTGGTAAATCGGTTGAAAAGTTTTTTCTTTCTTTGGCGCTGTGTCGTTAGTTTGTAGCGGCGAGATTTGGCGCTATTCACGAGCCTGGTCATTGAATCTTTGTCAAGAAGCTCCTCCGATACCTTGTCCAGCACAGAGCCCCAGTCACCGTAAAACCTCTGTCGAAATAACCTGATTTTTTTGTACCAAGGGCTGTCGTCTCTATCGAGTAACCAGCGCCAATCAGGAAGGTAAGGCAACATGACCCAAGTCGGCTTGCCCAGGGCACCCGACAAATGCGCTACGCTGGTATCGACAGTGATCACGAGGTCCATCAACTCGCACAAAGCGGCAGTATCAGAAAAATCATTCAGATCATCTCCAAAATAACGAATGGATGAAGTGTGTAAAGCTGTCTTGTCTTCTTCTCTGATTCCTTTTTGAATGCATACATAGTCAAAACCATCTGGAAGCGTGGACAACAGCAGATCGAGTCTGAGGCTTCGATTGCGGTCGTTCTTGTGCACGGGATTACCACTCCATGCCAATCCCACACGAGGTTTACTTCGACGTCCAAGTTTGATGCGCCATTGGCGCACTTTGTCACTGTCGCTTTGAAGGTAAAAATATGGCGAGGGTATGTTGTCTAAGTTTGTGTTGAATGCCAAAGGCAAACTCATCAAAGAGCAATGAAAGTCAAAATGCGGCAAGGTCATGCCCTCTTCCTCGATCAACCACTCGTCGACACCGTCCAAACTGAGCAGCAGTGGCATCAACACAGGACGGACCAGAAGCAGCACGCGGGCTCCCCTGGCTTTGACCAATTTGGTGTATCTGCAAAACTGCAATACGTCTCCAAGTCCTTGTTCTGGGTAAAGCAAGATCGTTTTACTTTTGATCGACTCGGTTCCCAGCCAGTAGGGTTGATGGAATTTTTGTTGTTTTATGCCGAGCTTTTCATATCGCCAACGCCACTCATGAAGTTTCCAACCTTCTTCAAATTCTCCAAGTTGCAAAAGTCCAATGGCTTTATTCCAATTGGAAACTACCGATTCCGGATTGAGCTCAATAGCCTTGTTGTAGCTCATGAGTGCCTTGTCAAACAGCTTCAATTGATACTGCAAAACGCCAATATCATGAAAATCTGATGAGGAGTTTGTAATGAGTACCGCGGCCTTTTCACTGTATTCAAGCGCTTCATCTATTTTTTGAAGGTCTATTAAAAACACACCACGTCTAACCACCGCTTGGAAGTTATTGGGTTCAAGTCGAATGGCTTCGTCACAACTCCCTATGGCTGCCTCAAAGTCCAGGAGTAATCTCTGAGCTTCTGCCCTACTCAAATAAAGCATCGCATTCGGTAGAGAAAGCGCAATTGCTTGATCGATGAATTCCAGACCCAATAAAGGGTTATTTAAATCACACTCCAAATTGCCGAGTAAGTGCAATGCATCGAGATGCTGGGGGTGTATTTTTAGGGCTGCCTTACAAGCGATCCTCGCTTCTTCAATTTGCCCATCATTTCGCAAGATAGCGCCACGCTGAACCAGACGATCGACCTCTTCAATGAGACCCAAATTTTGGGAGCTTGAGACACCCAGGCTGGGTAGTTCCTTTTTTCTTGGTTCAACACTCTCGCCCCAATTACTTCTCTCGGTCAAGGCATCTTGCACTGCCCTCATCACGGATATCCAACTGCGATCAACGCTCTGGCGGAACAACGCCACACAGCGGTACCACGGACTGTCTTTTCTGTCATTGAACCAGCGCCAATCGGCTCTGAAAGGCAGTAAAACCCAAGTCGGTTTACCCAGCGCACCGCATAAATGTGCCACGCTGGTGTCAACAGTGATCACCAAGTCCATCAATTCACACAGTGCGGCCGTGTCTGCAAAGTCTTTGATCTCATCACCCCAGTACCTGATGGCGGTGTCTTTCAGCGCCGGCTGATCCTGTAAGAGAACTTCATTTTGCAAGCACACGTACTCGAATCCATCTGGCAAAAAATGCTTCAAAAGAGCCAGCGGGATACTTCGATGACGGTCGTTCTTATGTTCAGGATTGCCACTCCATGCCAAGCCAATACGAGGTTTTGTTTTATGGCCCATCTTGGTACGCCAAGACGCAACTTTCTCGCTGACAGTCTGTAGGTAAGGGTCTGGAGAAGGGATGCTGTCTAAAGAGGTCTTGAATGCCAGGGGAAGAGACATCATGGGACAGTAAAAATCAAAATTTTGCTGTTCTTGCTGACCCTGCAAGACCACCTCGTCCACCCCATCCAAGTCTTGTAGCAATGGCACCAGCGTTGAGGGAACCTCCATGAGTACATGCGCTCCCAATGCTTTGACCATTTTGGCGTATCTACAGAACTGGATCATGTCCCCCAAACCTTGCTCACCGTGAAGTAGGACGGTCTTGCCTTGGAGAGACTCTTCGCCTAACCAAAGAGGTTGCTCAATGTATGGATGTTTCAGATCACGCTGTTCAATTTTCCAGCGCCACTCATACAGCTGCCAACCCAACTCAAATTCGCCACGTCTCAATAGCGCTAACGATTTATTGAAATTTGCTCTTGCAAAATCTGGATCGATGGCTAATGTCTTGTTGTAGCCATCCAATTCATCTTCGGCTTTATCGAGCTCAGCATTTGCAACCGCAAGGTTGAAATAGGCGTCGGCGTAATCAGACTTTAAGTCGATCGCCTTGTTGTAGCTCACCAAAGCATCTTTTAACCTTTGGGATTCAAGCAATACATTGCCGCGATTGAAATAGGCCTGCGCAAAATCAGACCGCAAACGAATAGCAGCGTTACAACTTTCGAGCGCAAGATCGATTTTTTTTAGCGCCAATAAGGTAACTGCTTGGTTAGAGTAAGCCTCCACAAAGTCAGGTTTGAGCGCTATTGCTTTCTGGAAACTTTCTGCAGCCGTTTCATACTGTTTAAGTTCTTGCAGTGCAACGCCTAGGGATGAGTAGGCATCCGCAAAATTAGGGTTGATGCGAATCGCTTCCTGATAGCTCTCAACCGCCTCATCTAAACGCTTGCTAAGCCTCAAAACGTTGCCGCGGTTCGAGTAGACAGAAGCAACGCTTGAATCGCTGGCGATTGCTAGGTCGAAACAATCGAGTGCCTCTTTTAAGTTGCCCAGTTGCGCTTGCAAAATCGCGAAACAGTGCAGTGTCTTAAAGTGATGGGGGGTGAGTTTCAGAACCGACTCGTAGAACGACCGGGCTTTGTGAAGTTCACCCTGCTTTTGACAGGTTTGCCCTTCATCAAATAGATGCTCAATGTCAACTGGAACAGTTGGCTCAAGCGTAAACGGGCTTAATTTGAGTTCTTTGATATTCATCATATGTAATAAATACTTTTAAAGTACTACACACATGAATCATATCAACAAAATCTACAAATTCATAAAAAACAATAAATCGCGGTTCATTCTTAAAAGAAACATTATGAAAAGGGGCCTAGGAGCGATAGGCGTTAACTCAGCTGCCCCCCAATGATCGTGATGACATGTTGACAGCGTGCTGCCAACTTCAGGTCGTGCGTGACCAAGACCAAGGTCGTGCCAAGTTCTTGGTTGAGGTCAAACATCAAGTCCATGATGCGCTCACCACTGGCGTGATCCAAGCTGCCAGTGGGCTCGTCAGCCAACAACAGGCTCGGCTTAACCACAAAAGCCCGCGCCAAAGCCACGCGCTGTTGTTCACCACCAGACAACACCTTGGGGTAATGGTTGAGTCGCTCTCCCAAGCCCACACGTTCCAGCATTGCGCGAGCGGCGTCACGAGGACTCGCTTGTCCGGCCAACTCAAAGGGAAGCATGACGTTTTCAAGCGCCGTCATATGGCCGAGCAACTGAAAACTTTGAAATACAAAGCCAATTTCGCGTGCCCGCAACGCTGCGCGTGCATCTTCGTCGATCGCAAACATGTCTTGCCCAGCCAACACCACCGTGCCTTGACTAGGGGTGTCCAAGCCGGCCATGATGGACAGCAAGGTGCTTTTGCCCGAGCCCGATGCGCCCACGATGGCTAAAGACGATTGAGCAGCCAGTGCGAAGTCGATATCGCGGAGAATGTCCAACTGGCCACCAACGTCTAGCACCGACTTGTACAGGTGAGAGACAGCGATCAACGGCGTGGGATGAGGGTTCAGGGGCGTATTCATGAAAGGCGATGGCATGTGGAGACGACACTTTAACGCGCTGGCGTTGCGCAGCGCTGTCACAGGGCTATTGGGCTTAGGCACAGCAGCAGCAGATCAAAAGGTGATCAGCTCAAGCGGTCAAGGCATGGAGGGCGAGGTGTGGTCCAGTGGCACCACACGACGCAGCAAAATGCAAGCTGGCTCAGTGCCGCCACCGGGCTCAGCACCTGCCGCCGTAATCTTGGTGGTGGGTGACTCGCTGAGTGCTGAATATGGCATTGGCAGGGGCAAAGGGTGGGTCAACCTGTTGGCCATGAAGCTTGGCAGCGAACGGCCTGATGTACGCGTGATCAACGCCAGCATCAGCGGTGACACCACGGCCGGTGGACGCTCACGCCTGCCCGCTGCTCTGGCCCAAATTCGGCCGGTGTTGGTGGTGATTGAATTGGGCGCCAACGATGCCTTGCGAGGCCTTGACCTTAACGCCACGCAACAAAACCTCGAGGCCATGATTGAAGCCTGTTACGCCGTGAGTGCGCGGGTGGTGTTGGTGGGCATGCAAGTGCCACCCAACTATGGCCCGGACTACAGCGCTAAATTTGCTGTGATGTTTGCCAATTTGGCACAAAAGCACCGTGCAGGTTTGGTGCCTTTTTTCCTCAAAGGCGTGGCTGACAGTCCGCAATCGGCGGAACTGTTTCAACCCGATCGCATTCATCCGCGTGAAGAAGCACACCCTCGCATGCTCGCCAATGTGTGGCCTGAAATAAAAAAACATTTGTAAAAGGGTGTTGTGAGCGTTCAATTCATTACGGCGCAAGACGCTATGGCCCGCATGGCCACACCGCTGGGAGCTCCCGGGGCTTTCAGCACCATCATCGATGCACGCAGCGAAGACGAGTTTGCACTCGACCACTTGCCCGGCGCCGTCAATTGGCCCTCGCTGAACAACCAAGAGCGCATTGTTGTGGGCACCATGTACAAACAAGTGAGTGCTTTTGAAGCACAAAAGCATGGCGCTGCGCTGGTGGCGGCCAATATTGCAAGGCATATCCAGCGTGAAGTTTTACCTTTGCCGCGTACTTGGCAGCCGTTGATTTACTGCTGGCGGGGTGGCAAACGCAGTGGTTCTTTGGCCATGGTATTGGGTCAAATTGGTTTCAAAATTCAGCTCATCGAAGGCGGGTACAAAGCATTCCGTGCCGCTCTGATCGCCTCAATGCCGGAGTTGGTAGCCCCTATTCAATGGCGGGTGGTGTGCGGCCCCACGGGCTCCGGCAAAACACGGCTACTGCATGCCTTGTTGGCAGAAGGCGCACAGGTGTTGGACTTGGAAGCCTTGGCCAACCACCGCAGCTCGGTGCTCGGTCATATTCCCGGTTCGCCGCAACCCAGCCAGAAGCACTTTGACACCTTGGTATGGAGCGCATTGAAAAGCTTTGACACGTCGCGTCCTGTGTACGTGGAGTCAGAGAGCCGCAAAGTTGGCAATCTGTCTGTGCCCGAAGTGTTGATGTTGTCGATGCGCGAAAGTGCTTGCCTAGACCTGCGCTTGAGCGATGATGAACGCGTTGGCTTGCTGATGGAAGACTACGACTTCTTTGTCAAAGACCCAGACTACTTTTGCAAACGCCTCGATGCCTTGGTGGACCGTCGTGGTCGAGCGGTGGTTGAGGCGTGGAAAGTTCAGGTCATGGCCGGACAATGCGAACCCGTGGTACGTGAGTTACTGACCCAGCACTACGACCCCGGCTACGCCGAGTCGACACGTCGCAACTTCAAACAATTTGGACAAGCCCAAGCGGTGCAGCCCATCAACCGATCGATGCCTGCCATGCGCGCGCTGGCGCGAGAGATCCTGCAACACGACTGACGAAGCTCAGCTTGATAAGCGCGATTGACTGCACATCAAGGAAGTAACTGCTGCAGTGCTTGCGCCAGATCATGCTGCAAGTCCTGCACGTCTTCTAGGCCAATGCACAAACGCACCACACGTCCTGATTGCAGTTGGGGAGTGGCAAGGTGCCGTGCCGCGCTCAGGTGGTAGGGCACCACCAAACTCATGGGCCCACCCCAGCTGTAGCCGATTTTGAACAGCTTGAGCGCATCGCAAAACTTATCCACCGCTTGGGTGTTGTAGCGAGCATCCACCACCACGCTGAAAATACCTGCCGCTAAACCTTGGGGCTCTTGCGGCGTTACACACAAACCTTGCCAATGGGCGTGCCCAGGAGAGCCCGGCAAGGCCGGATGCAGCACCTGCACAAACTCCTTTTGCTGCAGGCACCAATGTGCCAACGCTCGGGCCGCCAAGTCTTGGGCCCGATAGCGCAGCGGCAAGCTGGACAATGAACGCAACAACAATTCCACATCGTTGGCCCCGACGCCCGTGCCCAAACGCATGTGGCTGAGTTTGAGGGTTTTGGCCAGCGCATCGCTGCGGGTGACGATGCTGCCCATCAACACATCGCCGCCACCGCTGGGGTATTTGGTCAGCGCATGGATGGTCAGGTCCACGCCCAGCGGTGTATCGCCCTGCCCTGGCGTCAAGTCAAACGCATTGAAGGCCAAGCCGGCGCCCCAGGTGTTGTCGAGCGCGGACAGCACGCCACGGGCTTTGCACAGCTGAACCAAGGCCACCAAGTCTGGAAACTCCATCGACACCGAACCCGCCGCCTCCAGCCACACCAAGCGCGTGCGCTCGTTCATTCGCGCGGCCAAGTCATCGGGGTTCATCGGGTCATAGTACTGGTGGCGGATGCCAAAGCGCGCCAACTCAGCTTCGGCCAGCGCTTTGCTGGGACTGTAGGCGTTGTCTGGGATGAGCACCTCGTCGCCCGCTTGAAGCAAAGCCAGATCAACATGGGCAATCGAGGCCAGCCCGCTGGGCGTCAAGAGGCAGTGCGTGCCGCCCTCCAGCGTGGCCAAGCGCTCTTCGAGCGTGAAGGTGGTGGGCGTGCCATGCAAGCCGTAGGTGTAGCTGGACTTGTCGAGCCACTCGCGAGTGCGCATGGCGGCCACGTTGGGGAAGATCACCGTGGACGCTTTGAATACGGCCAACTGCGGCGCTTCAAACTCAGCGGGCGGGAGGTAGGCGTGGTGAATGAGATCGGTGCTGCGGGTCATGGGCAGATAGTAACCAGCCCATAAACGAAAAACTCCGCCCAAGCGGAGTTCTCGATCGTGTGCCTGTCAAAAGGTGAGTTAAACCTTCCACTTCTCCAACAAAGCGGCTGGGCGCATGTTCTCGTAGGGCTCAAACGGCTGATGGATCCAGGGGTTGGTGGGCAGGTAGTCCACCGAGTAGTCGGGCGCAAACGCCGACACGCCTTTGGTCCAAATCACAGCGGTCCGTAATTCGGTGATCGGCTTGTAATTGTTTTTGAGCTGGTCCACCACAGCTTTGAGGGTGTGACCGGTGTCGGCTAAGTCGTCAACCAACAACACCTTGCCTGCGATTTCGCCTTTGGGGGTGGTGATGAAACGGGCAATGTCCAAGTGGCCTTGCACAGTCCCTGCATCCGCACGGTAAGAGCTGGTCGACATGATGGCCAAGGGCTTGTCGAAGATGCGCGACAAGATGTCACCTGGACGCATGCCACCACGTGCCAGGCACAGGATGGTGTCGAACTGCCAACCCGATTGGTGGATCTTGATGGCGAGTTTTTCAATCAGGTTGTGGTACTCGTCGTACGACACGT
>CANFYL010000035.1 GCA_947451285.1 Comamonadaceae bacterium | reverse complement strand
GGCAAACACAAAGCCATTTATACGCCTCACGTCGATACAGGTGACTTCATCGTCATCATCAACGCATCCAAGATCAAGGTCACAGGCACCAAATCTTTGGACAAGGTGTACTACCGTCATTCGGGTTACCCCGGCGGTATCACAGCCACCAACTTCCGCGACATGCAAGCCAAGCACCCTGGCCGCGCCATCGAGAAGGCCGTCAAGGGCATGTTGCCCAAAGGCCCACTCGGTTACGCCATGATCAAAAAGCTCAAGGTGTATGGTGGAGCCGAGCACCCCCACACCGCACAACAGCCTAAAGTGCTGGACATCTAAGGAGCTGACATGATTGGTGAATGGAACAACGGCACAGGCCGTCGCAAATCGAGCGTCGCTCGTGTGTTTCTGAAAAAAGGCACTGGCCAAATCAAAATCAATGGGAAAGACATCGCCGAGTATTTCGGTCGTCAAACCTCGATCATGATTTCTAAGCAACCTCTGATGTTGACCAACAACGGCGAAGCATTTGACATTCAAGTCAACGTGCACGGCGGTGGTGAGTCGGGTCAAGCAGGTGCCGTGCGTCACGGTATCACCCGTGCCCTGATCGACTACGACGCAGCCTTGAAGCCTGTGTTGTCAGCCGCAGGTTACGTGACCCGCGATGCCCGCGAAGTGGAACGTAAAAAGGTCGGCTTGCACTCTGCACGTCGCCGCAAGCAGTTCAGCAAGCGTTAATCCGCTTTCTGCATTGCCCCAAAGCCGCACCGGTTCGCCGCTGCGGCTTTTTTGTGCGCGCGCGAAACTGTCTTTCGCCGTGCGAAGGACTCCAAAGCCCCCAACGGCCACCGAGTTACTGCCCGGCAGATGCGCAATTCCCGACTAAAGCGCTATACTTTAAACCTTGAAAATGGAGAGTCCCCATGAATGCAGTTGCTGAAAACATTCAAACCGAAATGCCCACCCCCATCGTCTTCACGGACAGCGCTGCTGCCAAAGTGGCCGATTTGATTGCGGAAGAGGGCAACCCAGACCTGAAGCTGCGCGTGTTTGTTCAGGGTGGCGGTTGCTCTGGGTTTCAGTACGGTTTCACTTTCGACGAAGTGGTGAACGAAGACGACACGACCATGACCAAAAACAATGTGTCTTTATTGATCGATGCCATGAGTTACCAGTACCTATTGGGCGCTGAGATTGACTACAAAGAAGATTTGCAAGGCGCTCAGTTCGTCATCAAGAACCCCAATGCCACGACCACCTGCGGTTGCGGATCTTCGTTCTCGGTTTAACTGCAAGGTCCCTCGCGGACCGCGTGTTCTTCGCCCCTAGGCAGGAAACACCCCACCCAAAATACGGGCGCCTTGTGCGCCCGTTACTTTTGGGGAGTTGCCTGGCAAGCGCAGCATGGTTTGGCGGGCCAGCCACGCAAAGGCGGCAGCCTCGACTTGCAAAGGCGGTAAGCCGCGCTCAGCCGTGGAGACCACCTTGAGTTGTGGCAGCCCGCTTTGCAAGCGCGCCATCAGCTGACCATTCAAGGCACCGCCACCGCACACCATCAACTCGGTGGCTTGGGGGGCACAAAGCAGTACATCGTTCACACAGGCCCGTGCAGTGAACTCTGTCAGCGTGGCGTGCACATCGACGGGTGAAGCGCTTGCAAAACCTTCCAACTGTTTCGCCAACCACGTGGGGTTGAACAAGTCACGGCCCGTGCTCTTGGGCGGTGCTTGGTGCAAAAACGGTTCATTCAACAAAGCTTGCAACAAGGGGGCAATCACCTGACCTTTACGTGCCCAAGCACCGTCGTCGTCAAAGGGTTGGCCGGTGTGTTGTTGGCACCAATGGTCGAGCAAGGCATTACCTGGGCCGCAGTCAAAGCCTTGCACATCAACGGCTGGGGACAGGACGCTGAGATTGGCGATGCCACCCAAATTGAGTACGGCCACCGTGTGCTCAGCGTGCGCAAACATGTGGTGGTGAAACAGTGGAACCAAAGGAGCGCCTTGTCCCCCAGCGGCGACATCGCGGTTGCGAAAGTCGGCCACGACATCTATCCCGGTCAGTTCGGCCAGCAAAGAGGGGTTGTTGAGCTGCAGTGTGTAGCCCGTGCCATCGAAGGCGCCAGGTTGGTGCCGGACGGTTTGACCGTGGGCGCCGATGGCGTGCACATCCTTGGCCTCGCGGCCGCTGGCTTTGAGCAATGCCGAGACGGTGTCAGCATAAACGCGCACCAACTGGTTGGCGGCCAAGGCGGCGCGGTGCAGCTCGTTGTCGGTTGGCGTGTTGAGCTCGAGCAAGCTTTGTTTGAGCGAGGCATCCAATGGCAGCGCTTGGTGACTGAGCACTTTGGGGTGCTGTGTAGCGAAATTCACCAGCACACCATCGACGCCATCCAATGAGGTGCCCGACATCAAGCCGATGTAGAGCAAGGGCATTTACTCCGCGCGACTTTGCTGCACGCTGGCGGCGGCAGTCAACTCGAGCTTGGTGCTGGCCACATGGCGCTTGAAGACGTCACGCGATGACACAGAAATTTCGGTGGCCACGCTTTGGCGAGCCATGGTCAATGGGTCTTGGTGCTGACCGTTGACGCGAAATTCAAAGTGCAGGTGTGGTCCGGTCGCCCAGCCGGTGGCACCCACCTCTCCCAATGTTTGGCCTTGTGCCACGCTTTGTCCGCGCTTGACCAAAATTCGGCTGAGGTGCGCGTAAACTGTGGTGTGTCCATTGGCATGTTTGACAAACACCACATTGCCAAATCCGCCTTGTGCGCCAGCAAAGTCGACAACGCCTTGCCCGACACTGTGGACGGCGGTGCCGTTTGCCGCTGCATAGTCGACGCCTAAATGAGCCCGCCAAGTTTGCAAGATGGGATGAAAGCGCATCTTGAAGCCGCTTGTCATGCGTGAAAACGTCAGCGGAGAGGCCAAGTAAGCGCGGCGCAGGCTCACACCTTCGGGAGAGAAGTAGCCACCCTCAGTTGCCTGTGGTTCTTTGAACCAGATCGCTTGGTGTGTTTTGCCATTGTTCACAAACTCGGCGGACAAAACGCGTCCAGCGCGCAGGGTTTCTCCATCGGCTTCGAGGGATTCATAGATAACTGAAAAACGATCCCCTTTGCGCAGCGCACGGTGGAAGTCGATGTCACCCGAGAAAATATGGGCCAATTGGTTGGCCACACTGTCGGGAATGTTGGCGTCATCGGTGGCAGCGAACAGTGAACTTTGAATCACGCCGCTGGCCATTCGTGTGCTCACGTTCATGGGCGCGGTTTCGACGCGTTGGGTGAAGCCCTCAGGATGACGCTCTATGACCCAGCGGGTAAATTGTTCGGACTTGTCGTTGCTCCAGCGCGCAGTCAAGCGAGTCAATCGGCGGTTCGGGTCGCCTTCTATGCTCACCCAACGTCCTGCGCGGCCGAGAAGTTGTTGGCGTGCCAAAGGCGCGTTGCGTAAAAAACTGGCAGCCTCTTCATCGCTGAGACCCAGGCGGTTGAGCAGGCTCTCTGCGGTGTCGCTGGAGCGCGTGACGTCCGCACGAAACAGAACCATGGGTGTGCTGCTGTTGTTGAGTAGCGTACGGTTCGAATTCACGTTCTCCAGCACTTCGCGCAATGGCAACTGGCTGGCGTCTGGTCCTAAATTAGCAACAGCAAAAGCACCGCCGCCCAACACCGACAAAGCCACGCCCACACCTGCCATGATTTGGCGCGGATGGGTCGTCCATAGGGTGCTTACGCGCAAGGCCAAGCTGTCAAGGTGTTGCTGCAAGGGAGCTCTCCGGCAGATGATTGGGCGTCAGGGTTTGAAGACCCCGCGTGCCGTGGTGCTGCGCCAACTAAAATTGGCCCATCACGCAAAGGGCAGAGTATAGCCCAACTGTTAAAAAATCCTTATGAATCAAGCATCTCCACCTACTTATCCCATCACCGATCGTGTGCGCGAGTCCTTGGCCGTTTCCAAGCGTGGTTGCGAAGAACTGATTCCTGAGGACGAGTGGGTCAAAAAACTGGCACGGTCCGAAGCCACCGGACAACCCTTGCGTATCAAGTTGGGCCTAGACCCAACCGCGCCCGATATTCACATAGGGCACACCGTGGTGCTCAACAAAATGCGGCAGTTGCAAAACTTGGGGCACCAAGTCATTTTTTTGATCGGTGACTTCACCAGCCTGATCGGTGACCCCTCTGGCCGCAACAGCACCCGCCCTCCCTTGACGCCCGAGCAAATCAAAGCCAACGCCGAAACTTATTACAAGCAAGCCTCTTTGGTGCTGGATCCCGAAAAAACCGAGATCCGCTACAACAGCGAGTGGTGCCTGCCACTGGGCTCAATGGGCATGATCCAGCTCGCGGCCAAGTACACGGTGGCACGCATGATGGAACGCAACGACTTCCACGATCGTTTCAAGGCAGGCACACCGATCAGCGTGCACGAGTTCTTGTACCCACTCATGCAAGGCTACGATTCGGTGGCCTTGAAATCAGACTTAGAGCTGGGCGGCACCGACCAAAAATTCAACTTGCTCATGGGGCGTCACCTCCAAGTCGAATATGGTCAAGAAGCGCAGTGCATCTTGACCATGCCCTTGCTCGAAGGCTTGGACGGTGTGGAGAAGATGTCCAAGTCCAAAAACAACTACATCGGCATCAGCGAAGCGCCCAACACCATGTTTGCCAAGGTGCTGTCGATCTCTGACACCTTGATGTGGCGTTGGTACACCTTGCTGTCTTTCCAGTCAGAAGCGCAGATTGAGGCGCTCAAGCAAGAGGTCACTAACGGACGCAACCCCAAAGATGCCAAAGTTGCCTTGGCCAAAGAAATCACGGCACGATTCCACGGCGCGGGGGCAGCCGATGCGGCAGAACAAGACTTCATCAACCGCAGCAAAGGCGGTGTGCCAGATGACATTCCGGATGTCGCGCTATTGGGTGCGCCAATAGGCATAGGTGCCTTGCTGAAGTCGGCCGGTTTGGCTCCCTCCACCAGCGAGGCCAACCGCTTGATCGACGGTGGGGGCGTGCGTGTGGATTCGGTGGTGATCAGCGACAAAGGCCTCAAGCTCGAGGCTGGCAGCTATGTGGTGCAAGTGGGCAAGCGCAAGTTCGCGCGTGTCACACTGGCTGGATGAGCAGCAAGAGTGCCTTGCGCATGAACAAAAACACTTTGAATCAATGGCTCACACCCAAGGGTTTGTTGCTGACCTCCGTGGCCGTGGCCATGGTCACCATTGCTTTGAAAACCCTGGCGTGGTGGCTCACTGACTCGGTGGGCTTGCTGTCTGACGCGATGGAGTCGCTGGTGAATTTGGCCAGCGCAATTTTTGGTTTGATGATGGTCACCGTGGCGGCGCGTCCAGCGGATGAGGACCACCCCTATGGCCACCACAAAGCCGAATACTTTTCATCCGGCTTTGAGGGCATCTTGATCGTGGTGGCAGCGTTGGGCATTGTGTGGGCTGCCAGTCATCGCATCTTTGACCCGCAACCGATCGAGCAAGTGGGCATGGGCTTGGCCTTGTCGGTGGTCAGTTCTGCCCTCAACGGCTTGCTGGCCTGGGTGATGTTTCGTGCCGCCAAAATACACCGCTCGGTGGCCTTGGAGGCCGATGCGCGTCACTTGGTGACCGATGTGTGGACCTCGGTGGGGGTGGTGCTGGGCATCGGTTTGGTGGGCATCACAGGTTGGTTGTGGCTGGATGCGGTGGTCGCCATTGGCGTCGCGCTGAACATTTTGAAGGAGGGCACTCACCTGATTTGGCGTGCCTCTCAAGGCTTGATGGACGAAGCGGTCGAGCCCGAGGTGATGGCGCAAATTCAAGCCACCTTGGCGGGGTTTGAGCACCAGCGCGGCGAGCACCACATCATCCGGTTTGACCACGTCACCAGCCGCAAGGCGGGCCAGCGGCGCTTTGTCGATTTGCACATGCACATGCCTGCCGAATGGTCGCTCGGGCGTGCTGCCGCCCTGCGTACCACGGTGGAACAAGCCCTGATGAGTGATGTGCCCGGTTTGCGCGCCACCATCCAATTGCTGCCCAGTGATGTCGAGGCGCACATCGACGACGGACGAGACATCTTGTGAAAGCCGTTTTGCAGCGGGTCAGTGAAGCCCGGGTGGTGGTGGACGGTGAGACCGTGGGTGAAATTGCCCAAGGCTTGTTGGTGCTCTTGTGTGCCGAGCGTGGCGACACCGAGGCCGTAGGGCAAAAAATGCTCGACAAAATTTTGAAGCTGCGCGTGTTCTACGACGAAGCCGGCAAGATGAATCACAGCGTGCAAGACGTGGCGGGTGGGCTGTTGGTGGTGAGCCAATTCACCTTGGCCGCCGACACCCGCAGCGGCACCCGACCCAGCTTCACCCATGCGGCACCTGCCGATGAAGGGCGCCGCTTGTACGAGCACTTTGTGGCGCAAGCCCGCGAGCGTCACCCGCTGGTGCAAACGGGCGTGTTTGGTGCGGACATGAAAGTTCATTTGGTCAACGACGGCCCTGTCACCATCCCGCTCACGATAATCGGTGCATGACTGCACCTACCCCCACGTTTGATACCCTGCCTCTATCGCCTGCCACGCTGAGCAATTTGACTCAGTTGGGCTACACGGCGATGACGCCTATCCAGGCGGCCAGCCTGCCGCTCACCTTGGCGGGGCGCGATCTGCTGGCGCAAGCCAGCACGGGCAGCGGCAAGACAGCCGCCTTTGGCCTGCCCTTGGTGGAGAAGCTCGACGCCGCGCAATTCGACGCGCAAGCGCTGGTGCTGTGCCCCACGCGTGAATTGGCCGATCAGGTGACGCAAGAAATTCGCCGCCTCGCGCGTGCGGTGGGCAACATCAAAGTCGTCACCCTGTGCGGTGGCGTGGCGCTGCGTGGTCAGACGGTGAGCCTGGAGCATGGCGCCCATGTGGTGGTTGGAACCCCTGGCCGCATCCTCGACCATCTGGAGCGTGGCTCCTTGCGTTTGCAAGGCGTGCGCATGCTGGTGTTGGATGAGGCTGACCGCATGCTCGACATGGGCTTTTTCGACGACATCGCCAAGGTCGCACGTCAGTGCCCGGCGCAGCGCCAAACCCTGCTGTTCTCGGCCACCTACCCAGAAGGCATCGACAAACTGGCCGCGCAGTTCATGCGCGAGCCGCAAAGCGTCAAAGTGCAAGCGCAGCACGACGCACAAAAGATCCAGCAAATTTGTTACGAGGTGGAGGACCGCGAACGTCTGCATGCGGTATCTTTGTTGCTCAATCACTTTCGCCCCGAGTCCACCCTGGCGTTTTGCAACACCAAGCAGCAATGCCGCGACTTGGTGGCCGTTTTACAGGCTCAGGGGTTCAGTGCGCTGGCGCTGTACGGCGAGCTGGAACAACGCGAGCGTGACCAAGTGCTGGTGCAGTTTGCCAACCGCAGTTGCTCGGTGTTGGTGGCCACCGATGTGGCAGCACGTGGCTTGGATGTGGCCCAGCTGCAAGCGGTCATCAATGTGGATGTCACGCCTGACCCGGAAGTGCACATCCACCGCATTGGGCGCACGGGGCGCGGCGATGCCGAAGGCTTGGCCCTCAGCTTGGCGAGCATGGACGAGATGGGGTCTGTGGGCAAGATCGAGCAGCTGCAAGGCCGCGAATCGGTCTGGCAACCTCTGAGCAGTTTGACCCCCGCCGCAGGTGGCCTGTTGCAGCCGCCCATGGCCACCTTGCAAATTGTGGGCGGACGCAAAGAGAAAATCCGCGCGGGGGACGTATTGGGTGCGCTCACCGGTGACGCAGGTTTCACCAAAGAGCAGGTGGGCAAGATCAACGTCAACGAGTTCTCCACCTATGTGGCCGTCTCGCGTGACATCGCGCGTGAGGCCGTTCAGCGCTTGAGCGCGGGCCGCGTCAAAGGCAAAACTGTGAAAGTGCGTTTGCTCGAAGACACCGCCGGCCGCTGATCGGCTGCACCTGCAAGACCTGTCAGGTCAGGGGCTGTCAGTAAGGGTTGGGTAGCCCCAACTCCGCCAAGATGTCGATCTCGTAGGCTTCCATCTCTTGCGCATCTTGCGTGCTGGTTTCATGGTCCCAGCCCTGTGCATGCAAGCTGCCATGCACCAACAGGTGCGCATAGTGCGCTTGCAAAGTTTTGCCTTGTTCGCGTGCTTCACGTGCCACCACTGGCGCACACAGCACCAAGTCGGCCACCACCACGGGCGCTTGCGTGTAGTCAAAGGTCAGCACGTTGGTGGCGTGGTCTTTTTTGCGGTAGCTCAGGTTGAGCGCGCGTCCTTCGTCTTCGCCCACGATGCGCACCGTGATCTCTGCGTCCAGTGCCAGCGCGTGGCGAATCCAGCGGGCCACCTTGTGGCGCGGCAGCGCAGCGCGGTGACGTGCCGCATGCGGGACGTCACCGAATTGCAATGAGAGTTGGAGTTTTTGCAGAGCCATGGTGCTGAGGGCTGTGAATCCAGGGGATGGTGGATACGAAGGCGTCAGAGGCGTTTGCGTGGCGCGGCGGGCGTATCTGCGCTGCGTTTGGCATCGTAGGCGTCCACGATGCGCGCCACCAAGGGGTGGCGCACCACATCGGCACTGGTGAAATGGCAAATCGCAATCCCTTTGACCCGTCGCAGCACACGCTCAGCATCGATCAAGCCACTCAACTGACCTTTGGGCAAATCGATTTGGCTCACGTCGCCCGTGACCACCGCTTTGGCACCAAAGCCAATGCGGGTCAAAAACATTTTCATTTGCTCGGGCGTGGTGTTTTGCGCTTCGTCCAAGATGACGAAGGCGTTGTTCAAGGTACGCCCGCGCATGAACGCCAGCGGCGCAATTTCAATCGCCTGGCGCTCAAACGCTTTTTGCACCCGGTCAAAGCCCATCAGGTCATACAGCGCGTCGTACAGCGGGCGCAAATACGGGTCGACCTTTTGGCCCAAATCGCCGGGCAAGAAGCCCAGCTTTTCGCCCGCTTCTACCGCAGGGCGGGTCAACACAATGCGTTGCACCGCGCTGCGCTCGAGCGCGTCCACGGCACAGGCCACGGCCAAATAGGTTTTGCCCGTGCCCGCCGGGCCAATGCCAAACGTGATGTCGTGTTGGGCAATGTTCTCGAGGTACACGCTTTGGTTGGGTGTGCGTGCACGAAGGTCGGTGCGGCGCGTCTGCAAGCTCATGCTCCCGTCTTCGGCTTCGCTCACGCCGGTATCGCCGGCCAACATCAGTTGCACCTGTTCAGCAGGAATCGTTCGTGCGGCGCGTTCGTACAGCGCTTGCAGCACCTCCAGTGCCCGCGTGGCTTTGGCCTTGGGTCCATCCACCTTGAACTGTTCGTGGCGGTGCGCGATCTTGACGTTCAGCGCCATCTCAATGGTGCGCAGATGTTCGTCAACGGGACCGCACAGGTGGGACAGGCGCGTGTTGTTGGGTGGGGAGAAGGTGTGTCGCAGAATCAAGTCGATAATCTCGTAAAAGGTGACCCAATGATAGGCAAGATGTGATTGGCAGATTAAGCGGCATCCTCAGCGAGAAAAATCCGCCCCAAGTGCTGGTGGACTGCAACGGCGTGGGCTACGAGGTGGATGTGCCCATGAGCACCTTCTACAACCTGCCCGCCACGGGCGAGCGCGTGACCTTGCTGACGCACTTCGTGGTGCGCGAAGACGCACAAATCTTGTACGGTTTTGGCACCGCCAGCGAGCGTGCCACCTTTCGCTTGCTGATCAAAATATCGGGCGTGGGCCCGCGCACCGCGCTCGGCGTGCTCAGTGGCATGAGTGCCGACGAGTTGGCCCGTGCCGTGGCTGAGCAAGAGGCGGGCCGTCTGACCAAGGTGCCTGGCATTGGCAAGAAAACCGCAGAGCGGTTGTTGCTCGAACTCAAAGGCAAACTCGGTGTCGATCTCGGTCCCAGCACCGTCGGCCACACCGACCACCACAGCGACATTTTGCAAGCCTTGCTTGCCTTGGGGTACAGCGACAAAGAAGCAGCCCTGTCACTCAAAGCCCTGCCCAGCGATGTCGGTGTGAGCGAGGGCATCAAGCTGGCCTTGAAGGCCTTGGCCAAGTAAGGCGGGCATCCATGAGCATTCAAACCGACAGCTTTGGTGAGGGCTTCGTGCCCACCCCGCGTGTGGTGTCTGCCGCCCCCGTGTCGCCTCACGAAGAAGCCATTGAACGTGCGCTACGCCCCAAGCTGTTGCAAGAGTATGTGGGCCAGGTCAAGGTGCGTGAGCAACTTGAAATCTTCATCGGTGCGGCCAAAAAGCGTGGCGAAGCCCTCGACCATGTGCTGCTGTTTGGGCCGCCGGGCTTGGGCAAAACCACCCTGAGCCACATCATTGCCCAAGAGCTGGGTGTGAACTTGCGTCAAACCAGCGGGCCAGTGCTGGAAAAACCCAAAGACTTGGCTGCACTGCTGACGGGCTTAGAGAAAAACGATGTGCTGTTCATCGACGAAATCCACCGCCTCTCGCCCGTGGTGGAAGAAATTTTATACCCTGCGCTGGAGGACTACCAGATTGACATCATGATCGGCGAAGGCCCTGCAGCGCGCAGCATCAAGCTCGACTTGCAGCCTTTCACCTTGGTGGGCGCCACCACCCGCGCGGGCATGTTGACCAACCCGCTGCGCGACCGCTTTGGCATTGTGTCGCGCCTGGAGTTCTACACCGCCGATGAGTTGCAACGCATCGTCATGCGCAGTGCCGGCTTGCTCAACACGCCTACCGATGTGGAAGGTGGTTTTGAAATTGCGCGTCGTTCACGCGGTACACCGCGCATTGCCAACCGCTTGTTGCGCCGCGTGCGTGACTATGCAGATGTGAAGGGCACCGGTCGCATCACCGAAGACATGGCCCAACGCGCGCTCGCCATGCTCGACGTGGACCCACAAGGCTTTGACTTGATGGACCGCAAGTTGCTGGAAGCTGTGATCCACCGATTTGACGGTGGCCCTGTGGGCTTGGACAACATCGCCGCCAGCATTGGCGAAGAGCGCGACACCATCGAAGACGTGATCGAGCCCTACCTGATTCAGCAAGGCTATTTGCAGCGCACGCCGCGTGGCCGCATCGCCACCCTGGCGGCCTACCGCCACTTGGGGGTGACGCCACCCAGCGCCAACGGCGACTTGCTGTCAGACGCTTGATTCGTCGCGTGAAGTGCGTTCGAAGTGCGACACATCGCCCCAGCCCACCAAACTCAAACCCTGAGGCGTCCACAACAAGCGGTTGATGGCGGCGTTGCCCAAATGCCAGGTGCGCGGGGCTTGGATGTCTTGTTGCGTGGCCAAGCGATACAGCACATCCATCACACCCCCGTGGGCCACCAGCACAATGTGTTCGCCCCGGTGTTGACTGGCCAGTGCGTCCACGCAGCGTGCAATGCGTTCGCGCAACACCAGCAACGATTCACCACCCTGCGGCGACCAATGCGGATCACGTGAACGCCACAGCTTGGCGTCGGCGGGCCAGTCGGCTTCAATCGCAGCCCAGGTCTGCCCTTGCAAATGGCCAAAGTGGCGTTCGCGTAATGCAGGGGTCGGGGTGAGTGACACAGGCCGTGCCCGTGTGGGCGCGTGCGCAATCGCTTGTGCGGTTTGAAAGGCACGCCCCAAGTCGCTGCTGTAGACGGCATGAATGTCTTCTTCACTCAGTGCCAGGCCCACGCGCTCGGCTTGCCACAAGCCTGTGTCGTTGAGCGCGATGTCGAGTTGCCCTTGAATGCGGGTGTCCACATTCCAGGCAGTTTCACCATGACGGATGGCCAAAATTCGTGTTGCTTGCATAGGGCATGAGTTTAGAAGTGGAAAGGTCCAGTGCTGTTTTCATGCAAAATAGCACGATCGTTCTTTTTAAGTGAGTCATGACCGATTTTCAAAAATTGCCCGCATCCGAAAGCCGTGCCATCCACAAAGGTCAGCAAACCAAAGCGGCCATCGTAGATGCAGCCCTGGGATTGGCCACGCAAATTGGCTTGGAAGGCTTGAGCATCGGTGCCTTGGCCGAGGTCGCGCGCATGAGCAAGTCGGGTGTGTTTGCCCACTTTGGATCGCGTGAAGAGTTGCAGCTGTCGGTGGTGCGTGAGTACCACGAGCGGTTTGAGGCTGAGGTGTTCTATCCCGCCATGAAAGCGCCCCGTGGCTTGCCCCGACTGCGTCAACTGTTTGCCAATTGGACCCAACGGACATCAGCTGAGATTGACTCTGGGTGCTTGTACATCAGCGGTGCAGCAGAGTTTGACGATCGCCCTGGCCCGGTGCGTGATGCATTGGTCAGTTCTGCCAAAGTCTGGTTGGCGGCCGTGCATCGCTCAGTCGTGCAAGCGCGTGACGAAGGCCATTTGGCCGGAACCATTGACACAGAGCAAATGGTGTTTGAGATTCATGGCCTGATCTTGGCGTTGCACTACGAAGCCCGCTTTTTGCGCTCGGACCGTGCGTTTCAGCACACCGCCATCGGCTTCGACAATATTTTGCTGCGCTATGGCGCAGCCCCAGTTGCTATGTCTTTGATTCATCCAGCAACTCAAAAAAATTCATCAAAGTCTATTCATTCCAATTGAGGTTTCCCAATGCCCAGCTACACCCCCCCGTTGCGCGATATGCAGTTTTTGTTGCATGAGGTCTTGCACGCCAGCGAGGTCTTGCACGCCATGCCACCCCATGCTGACATGGACGCAGACACCTTGGCTGCCGTGCTCGAAGAAGGAGGTAAATTTGCCTCAGAGGTGATCTTTCCGCTCAACCAGGTCGGTGACGAACAAGGTTGCCATCTGGACAGCAGCACGCACGAAGTCAAAACACCCGATGGTTTCAAAGCCGCGTATGCCCAGTTTGTCGAGGGGGGGTGGCCATCCTTGAGTTGTGACCCAGCCTATGGCGGCCAGGGCCTGCCCATTGTGGTGAACCAGTGCTTGTACGAAATGCTCAACAGTGCCAACCAGGCGTGGACCATGTACCCCGGTCTCACCCATGGCGCCTACGAGGCCTTGCATGCCCATGGCACCGAAGCACAAAAGCAGTGCTACTTGCCCAAGCTCACCAGCGGGGAGTGGACCGGCACCATGTGTCTGACCGAGCCCCATTGCGGCACCGACCTGGGGTTGCTGCGCACCAAGGCCGAGCCGCAAGCAGACGGGACCTACTGCATCACAGGCAACAAAATTTTCATCAGTGCCGGTGAGCACGACATGGTCAGCAACATCGTGCACTTGGTGTTGGCCCGTTTGCCCGACGCGCCTGCGGGCAGCAAAGGCATCAGCTTGTTTGTGGTCCCTAAGTTTTTGGTACGCGACGACGGCAGCTTGGGCGAACGCAACGCGGTGTTCTGCGGCGGCCTGGAACACAAGATGGGCATCCACGGCAATGCCACCTGCCAAATGGTGCTCGACGGTGCCGTGGGCACCTTGGTCGGCCAGCCTCACAAAGGCTTGGCTGCCATGTTTGTCATGATGAACGTGGCACGCATCGGTGTGGGCATGCAATCCTTGGGTTTGACCGAGGTGGCCTACCAAAACGCACGGGCTTATGCCAAAGACCGAATCCAGTCGCGCAGCTTGACGGGCGTGAAGTCCCCCCAGCAACCTGCCGACAGCATCTTGGTGCATCCCGACGTGCGCAAGATGCTGCTCATTGCCAAAGCCTATGCCGAGGGTGGCCGTGCCTTGAGTCTGCATTGCGCCTTGTTGGTCGACCAAGAGTTGAGCCATCCCGACCCCGCTGTGCGTGCTGAAGCGGCCGAGCAAGTGGCGCTGCTCACACCCATCGTCAAGGCCTTCATCACCGACAACGCTTGGATTGCCACCTCGGCCTGCATGCAGGTACTGGGAGGGCACGGCTTTATCCGCGAGTGGGGCATGGAGCAGTACGTTCGCGATGCCCGCATCAACATGATTTATGAAGGCACCAACACCATCCAAAGCTTGGACTTGCTGGGGCGCAAGGTCTTGGGCAACCAAGGCGCATCGCTCAAAAAATTTGGCGCACAGATCTCGGCCTTGGTGATGGCCGAACAGGGCAACGAAGACATGGCCGAGTTCATTCAACCCTTGGCCAAGTTGGGCCAGCAGATGACGCAATTCACCCGTGAGATTAGCTACAAAGCTCTGCAAAACGCCGACGAAGTGGGCGCTGCGGCAGTGGACTATTTGCGCGTGGCCGGCCACTTGGTGTTCGGCTATTTTTGGGCTCGCATGGCGCAAGTCGCCTTGCAACGCATCGCCTCGGGTGACCGGGACCCGTTCTATGCAGCCAAGTTACAAACTGCGCGTTTTTACTTTGCCAAGTTGTTTCCTGAAACGGCTTCTCTGATGCAAACTGCACGTGCGGGATCCGGGGTGTTGATGGACACCGATGCGGTGTTTGCCTGATTTCAAGCCAGCGACAATCTGTCGAAACTCTTGCCAAAACATTCAATTTACTGAGCACAACTTGCGATGAACGACATCCTGCAACACCTCGAACAAGGCGTGATGACGCTGACCTTCAACCGTCTGGACAAAAAGAACTCCATCACGGCAGCCATGTACGCCAGCCTGGCCGATGCTGTGGAGCACGCCCAAACCAACGCCGAGGTGCGCGTGGTGCTGATTCAAGGGCATGAAACCATCTTCAGCGCCGGCAACGACATCGCCGACTTTTTGAACCACCCACCCTCAGGTCACGACGCCCCGGTGTTTCGTTTTTTACGGGCCATTGCGAGTTTGAGCAAGCCTTTGCTGGCCGCCGTGGCCGGGCCTGCGGTGGGCATTGGCACCACGCTCTTGTTCCACTGTGACTTGGTCTACGCAGGTGACAACGCCGCCTTCTCGATGCCTTTTGTCAATTTGGGCCTGTGCCCAGAAGCGGGCTCCAGCATCTTGGTGCCGCAGATGATGGGCCACCACCGTGCCGCAGAGGCCTTGCTCATGGGTGAACCCTTCATGGCAGAGGCGGCGCAAGAGGTGGGTTTGGTCAACCGCGTGGTGCCGCCTACCGAGGTCAACAACTATGCCCAAGCGCAGGCGCGCAAACTGGCGGCTAAGCCCATGAGTTCTTTGGTCGAAACCAAGCGGCTCATGAAGATGGGGCAGGCCGCGCAGATCATGGCGCAGATCGAGACCGAGGCCACCAGCTTTGGGCGGATGTTGCAAGAGCCTGCGGCCCGCGAGGCGTTTGGTGCGTTCATGGAAAAACGCCGCCCGGATTTTTCTAAACTCTGAAAGCCTTGTTTTGATCAAACGTTTGTCCCCCGAGGGCCACTTTGAGCCCGAATTCATCGAGGGTGTGCGCGCTATCTTTGAAGAAAAAATTGTCTTCAATCAAACCTTGGGCGTTAAATTGGTGGACATCACCCCCACGGTGGTCACGGCACGGTTGCCGATGCGTCCCGAGTTGGTGGGGCACTATGCCTACAACCGTTTGCACGGTGGCGTCATCAGCGCGAGTCTGGATGCCCTAGGTGGCGTGGCTTGCTTGGTGGCTAGGGCAGCACGGCACATGGACCAGACGCCAGCGCACCGGCTCGACTTTTTTCTCAAGGTCGGCACCATCGATTTGCGCATCGACTACCTGCGTCAAGGCATTGGCGAATTTTTTGACATGCGTGCTGAGGTCCTGCGCATTGGCTCGCGTGTGGGGAGCACGCGCATGGAATTTTTCGATCCCGATGGCCAGATGGTGGCCGCCGGCAGCGGGGCCTACATCGTCTCTTGAGCTCAGTCTTTGGGAATAGTGCGAGGCTTGCCTTGGTCGTCAATCGCCACATAGGTCAAGGTGGCTTGTGTGACTTTGATGTACTGCCCTTGGCGGCTGAAACGCTCTGCATACACCTCCACATCCACGCTGATGGAGGTATTGCCAATGCGGTTGATCTTGGCAAAAAAGCTCAAGATGTCGCCCACCTTCACCGCTTGTTTGAAGATGAACTCGTTCACCGCCACCGTGGCCATGCGGCCGCGCACATAGCGTGCGGGTAACACGGCCCCGGCCAAGTCCACCTGAGCCATCACCCAGCCACCAAAAATATCGCCATTGGCATTGCAGTCGGCGGGCATGGGGATGACCTTGAGCACCAGTTCTTGGTCGGTCGGCAGTGTCACCACAGTGGCGGAGGAGTTGGAAGACATAGGCACAATCCACAGTTAACTACTTGGCATTGTGCAATATGCGTCATCACGCGCCTTCAACTCCCCCTTCTCCTGACAACCTGGGTACGCCGCGTTCTGACAGCGCCACGCTCAAGCGACTCTTTCCCTACCTGTGGCAGTACAAATGGCGTGTCATGGCGGCCTTGTCGTTCATGGTGGGCGCGAAGTTGGCCAACGTCGGTGTCCCCTTGTTGCTCAAAGAACTGATCGACGCCATGTCTTTCAAGCCGAGCGACCCCACCGCGGTGCTGGTGGTGCCGGTGTCTTTGCTGCTGGTCTATGGCGTGTTGCGCTTGTCGGTGTCGGCTTTCACTGAGTTGCGTGAGTTGGTGTTTGCCAAAGCCACCCAAGGCGCAGCGCGGCAAATTGCGCTGGAGACTTTTCAACACCTGCATGGCTTGAGCTTGCGCTTTCATCTGGAGCGTCAAACCGGGGGCATGACGCGCGACATTGAGCGCGGCGTGCGTGGCATCGAGTCTTTGATTTCGTATTCGCTCTACAGCATCGTGCCCACCTTGATCGAGGTGGCCTTGGTGCTCACCATCTTGGCGGTGAAGTTCGATGTGTGGTTTGCCGGCATCACCTTGTTGGCCTTGGCGGTCTACATCGTGTTCACGGTCAGCGTCACCGAGTGGCGCACCCACTTTCGCCGTCTGGCCAACGAGTTTGACTCAGCGGCCCACACCAAGGCGGTGGACTCGTTGCTCAACTACGAAACCGTCAAGTACTTCAGCAACGAAGGCTTTGAAGCCAAGCGTTATGACACCAGCCTGGACCAGCTGCGCCGTGCACGCCTGAAGTCGCAAACCTCGCTGTCGCTGCTCAACACCGGCCAGCAACTCATCATCGCCATCGCCTTGGTCACCATGCTCTGGCGTGCCACCGTGGGTGTGGTGGAAGGGCGCATGACTTTGGGCGACTTGGTGATGATCAACGCCTTCATGATCCAGCTCTACATCCCCCTCAATTTCTTGGGCGTGCTCTACCGTGAAATCAAACAAAGCCTGACCGACTTGGATCGCATGTTCAGTTTGCTGGAAAAAGAGCGCGAAGTGGCCGACGTCCCCGGCGCACCCGATTTGCAGGTAAGCGGCCCACCCACCGTGCGCTTTGAGTCGGTGGTGTTTGCCTACGAGGCCGCGCGTCCCATATTGCACGGCATCAGCTTTGAAATTCCTGCGGGCAAAACCGTGGCGGTGGTGGGGCCCTCGGGCTCGGGCAAGTCAACCCTGGCGCGTTTGTTGTTCCGGTTTTATGACGTGGGCAGTGGCCACATCACCATCGACGGCCAAGACATTCGCCGTGTCACGCAGCACAGCGTGCGCCGTGCCCTGGGCATCGTGCCGCAAGATACCGTGCTGTTCAACGACACCGTGCGCTACAACATCGCCTATGGCCGCACCGATGCCTCCGTGCAAGAGGTCGAGCAAGCAGCACGTGCCGCACACATCCACGACTTCATCGCCGCCACGCCCAAGGGTTACGACACCATGGTGGGCGAGCGCGGTTTGAAGTTGTCGGGTGGCGAGAAGCAGCGCGTCGCGATTGCACGCACCTTGCTCAAAAACCCGCCGATTGTGATTTTTGACGAGGCCACCTCAGCGTTGGACAGTGCCAACGAGCGGGCCATTCAAGGGGAATTGCAAAGCGCCGCGCACAACAAAACCACCTTGGTGATTGCCCACCGTTTGTCCACGGTGGTCGATGCCCACGAGATTTTGGTGCTTGACGCCGGCCACATCGTG
>CANFYL010000034.1 GCA_947451285.1 Comamonadaceae bacterium | reverse complement strand
CCAACTCGGCGTCCATGCGCAGGGCGTAGAGCTGTGGGGCCAAGGGGGGCAGTTTCCACAAGTGGCGGTCGCGCAGGCTGCCGTCGGCATGCAAGCCCACTTCGATGATGCGTGGGTGCAGGCGCGTATGCAAGAAATGGCTCAGGCCTATCAGCATGCCCGCCAACACTCCCCAGTACAAACGCGGCGCCGACAGCAGGGTGATCACCAAGGTCACGGCCGCCGTGGCGGCTTCGACCCGGTTGATGGTGTACAGCTTGGCAAACGCGCGAGGCTTGATCAACCCCATCACGGCCGCCACCACAATCGCTGCCAGAACCGACTGCGGCACCGGTTGCAACACCGAGGTGAACCACAGCAAGATCAGCAAAATCACGCCAACAGAGAACACCGTGGCCCACGCAGACTGAGCACCTGCGTACAGGTTCAAGGCCGAGCGCGAGAACGAGGAGCTGGTGGGAAACGAACCACACAAGCCGGAGGCTACTTTTGCCAAGCCTTGACCAATCAGGTCTTGGTCTTGGTTCCAGCGATTGCCACTGCGGTCGCTCTCAACCTTCGCACTCGATGCGGTTTCTAAAAAGCTCACCAGAGTGATCACCAGCGTGGGTAAAACCAGTTGCTTGAAGGTTTCCCAATCCAACAACTCTGGGATATACAAGCTGGGCAGCCCTTGTGGCAAAGCACCCACCACCGCTGTGCCTTGGGCCTGTAAATCCAATCCAGCGCTCACGACTGAAGCACCCAAAACCACCAACAAAACGGTGGGAAACGTGGGGCGCCAGCGGCGTGCCAACACCAGCACCAATAAGCTCACCAAGCCAAAAAGCAGGCTGGCTAAGTCCATGTGCTGTGGTTGCCAAAGCGATGGCCAACCGAGCTTGAGCCCCAGCAGTGCGGGCAGTTGCGAGGCAATGATCAGCACACCGGCCCCTTGCGTGAAAGCCATCAAAACAGGCGAGCTGACCAAATTCAACAACCAACCAAAACGCGCAAATCCCAAGCCCACTTGCAGCAAGCCGGTCATCAGTGACAGCCACACGGTGAGGTTGACCCAATCGGCGCTGCCCGGCTCGGCCATGCCTGCGAGCGAAGCCGATACCAAGATGGCCGTGAGCGCCGTGGGCCCGACCGACAAGCGGCTTGACGCACTGAACAGCACTGCCACCAGCGCCGGAATGAGCGAGGCATAAATGCCCGTGATCAAGGGCATGCCTGCCAGCGCGGCATAGGCTACGCCTTGTGGGATGACCATCAAGCCCACGCCCAAGCCCGCAAAGGCTTCGTTGTGCAACAGTTGTGGGGTGGGGCGGGGCCAGTTTAAAAATGGCAGCCAAAGCTTGAGATCACGCATGGATGGATGCTAACTTGAGCCGCCATATTGAACAGCAGCAGGGATTGTCTCCCGATGTCTTTGAGCAGCGCTGTTCAAACGATGCCGCGCTGCGACTTCCAATCAGCGTTCATGCCCAAAAAACAGACTTTCTTTTTGACGCGTATTTGTCTGGTAGCGACAAGCGTATGGACTGCAAATGCGCTTGCGAATCCTGCGCACGCCTGGCCAGGTGTGGTGACCCATGTGAGCGACGGCGACACCGTCTGGGTGCAACCTCTGCATGGTGGGGAGGTTCATAAGGTGCGTTTGCTGGGCATCGATGCACCAGAAATTTGCCAAAACTGGGGTGTTCAATCGCGCGAAGCTTTGCGCACGGTGTTGCTAGGTCAAACGGTGGAGGTGCAGGGACATCACCGCGATACCTATGGGCGCTTGCTGGCTCAGCTGTCACGCCAAGGCTATGACGTGGGGGCGTGGATGGTGGCGCAAGGGCATGCTTGGTCATACAGCTATCAAAATTTTCCAGGGCCCTACGATGCCCTTCAAATGCAGGCGCAAAGCCAACGCAGGGGCTTGTTTGCAGACCCACATGCGCTGGCACCGCGCTGGTTCAGAAAGCGCTTTGGCGCTTGTCCTTGACGATCAAGCGCTATGGGATTGACCACACACGGGGCAGCTGGGGTTGCGTTGCAAGCGCATCTCATTCCACTCCAGGCTGCGTCCATCGAGCATTTGCAAACGGCCAATCAGCCGCGACCCCAGACCTGCCAGCAACTTGATGGCCTCCATGGCCTGCAAGCTACCCACCACACCCACCAGCGGAGCCAATACCCCCATGGTGGCGCACTGCACTTCTTCTGGTGCTTGGTCGGGCGGAAAGATACAGGCGTAACACGGGGACTTTGCATCGCGCGCGTCGTAAACCGCCAGTTGCGCGTCCATTCGAATAGCCGCCCCAGACACCAAAGGCACGCCATGTTTCACACAGGCCGCGTTTACCGCTTGGCGGGTGGTGAAGTTGTCGCAGCAGTCCAACACCACCTGCACCTTGGGCACCAAGGTGTCGAGTTCTAAGGCATTGAGCCGATGTGCCAAAGCTGTCACGCGAACCTCGGGATTCAAAGCATGCATGGCTTGTGCAGCCGATGCAACCTTGGCTTGCCCGACGCGTTCTGTGGTGTGGGCAATTTGGCGCTGGAGATTTGTGAAGTCGACCACGTCTTGATCGGCGATGGTGATATGACCGACACCGGATGCCGCCAAATACATGGCGACCGGAGAACCTAGTCCACCCGCACCCACGATCAGGGCATGACTGTCCAGTAAACGTTGCTGGCCTACGATACCAATGTCATCCAGAAGGATGTGGCGCGAGTAGCGCAGCAGTTGGTCGTCATTCACTGCGAACTCGCCCGTGTGTCACTTGTCTTTCACTTCGGCGACAGCACGCTCGCTTTGGGTTTTACTGGCTAAAACGGGCAGGCCTTTGAGGCGCTGGATGGCTTGTTGGAGTTGGAAGTCTTTCTCGCTGCCAAATTCAGGTGGGCGGCGTTCGCTGTTGGGCTTTTTGGACTCTTCTTCTAAGCGCTTCATGGCTTCTTCGCGGGCCTTCTCGCGTTCTTTCTCCAATGCCTTGTCTTTCACCTCGCTGCCTTGGCCGCTTTGCAAGTGCTTGTCGAGGTCAGCTTCGCGCATACGCAAAATGGCGTAAGGGCTGCCTTCTGCCGTGTCATCTACCAGCACATCGGGCACGATGCCTTTGGCTTGGATGGAACGCCCGTTGGGTGTGTAGTAACGCGCAGTGGTGATTTTTAAAGCGGTGTCTGCGCCGAGTTGGCGCACAGTTTGCACCGAGCCTTTGCCAAAGGTTTGACTGCCCATGATGGTGGCGCGTTTGTGGTCTTGGAGGGCGCCCGCCACGATCTCGCTGGCAGAGGCCGAGCCTTCATTCACCAGGACCACCAAGGGGATGGTTTTGTAAATGCCTTTTGTGCTTTGCTGCAATCGTGCAATGGTGTCTGCACCATTGCCACGGCGGTAAAACTCTGGCGCTGCCTTGTAAGCAAACTTGCTCTCCGCCAATTGGCCATTGGTTGACACCACGGTCACGTTCTCAGGCAAAAACACGGCAGATACAGCCACAGCCGCATCGAGCAAACCACCCGGATCGTTGCGCAAGTCGAGCACCAAGCCTTTGAGCTTGGGTTCTTGTTTGTAAATCTCTTCAAGTTTCTTGGAGAAATCTTCTACCGAGCGCTCTTGGAATTGGCTCAAGCGAATCCACCCGTAACCAGGCTCCACCACTTTGCCTTTGACGCTTTGGGTTTTGATCTCTTCTCGCACGATAGTGACGGGAAAGCTTCGGTTCTCGTCTTTGCGCAAGATGGTCAGCAGCACTTTAGTGCCGGGTTCGCCACGCATGCGTTTGACTGCGTCGTTGAGCGATAAGCCTTTGACTGCGGTGTCATCGATCTTGGTGATCAAGTCGCCTGACTTCATGCCAGCGCGAAAAGCAGGTGAGCCTTCGATCGGTGAAATCACTTTGACCAAACCATCTTCTTGGGTGATTTCAATGCCAACACCGACAAACCGACCCGTGGTGCCTTCGCGGAACTCTTTGAAGGTCTTCTTGTCGTAGTACTGAGAATGTGGGTCAAGGCTGGCCACCATGCCGGTGATGGCATCGTTGATGAGTTTTTTCTCGTCCACTGGCTCGACGTAATCACTCTTGACCATGCCAAACACGGCGGCGAGTTGCTGCAACTCTTCTAGCGGCAACGGGGCCATATTGGCGCGTGCAGCGGTTTGCAGTGACACGGTGGTCAGCGCCCCGGTCAGCGCGCCGATGGTGATCCATCCTGCGATCTTGAGTTTGTGACCCATGGTGCCCTTGAAAGTTGACGTGATATGTATTGTCTCAATATACAACGCGAAGAAGCGGCGTATTGTAAAAAAGTGTCAAGCCCTCTGACCTTGTGCGGCCACTGCGGCGGCTGCCTTGGCCGCGGCCTCGGCATCACCCAAGTAATAGTGGCGGATGGGTTTCAGGTTTTCGTCAAGCTCATAGACCAAAGGGATGCCGTTGGGGATGTTCAAGTTGACGATGTCTTGGTCGGATATGTTGTCTAAATACTTCACCAACGCACGGATCGAGTTGCCATGTGCTGCCACCACGATGCGTTTGCCGGCTTTGATGGCGGGCGCCATGGACTCGTTCCAGAAAGGCATCACGCGCGCCACCGTGTCTTGGAGGCACTCTGTCAGCGGTACTTGTGCCGGGTCAAGTTTGGCGTAGCGCGGGTCGCCACGCTCGCTGCGCGGGTCGGTGGCTTCCAGCACAGGAGGGGGGGTGTCGTAGCTACGGCGCCAAATCAGCACCTGTTCAGGGCCATATTGTTTCGCCATGTCGGCTTTGTTCAAGCCTTGCAAACCGCCATAGTGGCGCTCGTTGAGCCGCCAGCTTTTGACCACGGGCAGCCAAGTGCAGTCCATTTCGTCCAGGGCCAGATAAAGCGTTCGAATGGCACGTTTCAAGACGCTGGTGTAGGCCACATCGAATTGAAAACCCTCAGCCTTGAGGAGACGGCCAGCATTTTGGGCCTGGGTGATGCCTGTGGGTGTCAGATCGACATCGGTCCAGCCGGTGAAACGATTTTCAAGATTCCAAGTGGATTCGCCGTGGCGGATTAAAACGAGCTTGTACATAAGGTGTTTGGAAAAAAGTCAACGAGAGGGAAGTGCACTGATTTTAGAATGATGACCTGACACTCGTTTTTTCAACTTCTCCTGAACTGGACCCCCCGTGAAATTTATCCTCGACAACTGGATGTTGATTGCTGTTGCGCTGAGCAGTGGCTTCTTTTTACTGCTGCCCGTGGTGCAAGAGGCGGCGGGCTCAGGCCTGTCGCCCACCGAAGCTGTGCAATGCATGAACCGCGAAAAAGCAGTGGTCATTGACGTATGCGGTGATGATGAATTTGCAGCCAGCCATATTTCTGGCGCTTTGCATGTGCCCCTTGATCAGTTGGAAGGCCGTTTGACCTCGGTGGCAAAAAACAAAAGTGTCCCCCTCATCATGGTGTGTGCTTCCGGCATGCGTTCTAAACGCGCACAAGCAGTGGCCCAAAAACTGGGTTACGAGAAGGTGCATTCCTTGCAAGGCGGTCTGAAAGCTTGGAAAGAAGCTAACCTTCCCACCTCGAAAGCCTGAACATTTCAAGCAGACACCCAACAAGACCACTCACCCGCAAGAAAGACCCACATGCAAGCCGTCAAGATGTATACCACCGCTGTTTGCCCTTATTGCGTTCGGGCCAAACAAATCCTTCATGCCAAAGGCGTGGCGCACATTGAAGAAGTCCGTGTCGACACCAACCCTGACGAGCGCATGCGCATGATGGACCTGACGGGACGACGCACCGTGCCACAGATCTTCATCGGCGACACCCACGTGGGCGGATGTGACGATCTGATCGCCCTTGACAGCCAAGGCGGTTTAGTGCCTTTGTTGCAATCTTGAGCTGACATAATCTCGGCCATCCCGATTTGCTGCCTGCTTCGGTATTTGCCGAAGCAGGCTTTTTTATACAAGGAAAGAAATGTCCGAAGAACTCACCCCTGTGTTCCAAATTCAACGCGTTTACCTGAAAGACTTGTCGTTGGAACAGCCCAATTCACCCGGTATCTTGACCTCCCAAGAGCAGCCTTCAGTCGACATCCAATTGGGCGTTGGGATGGAACAAGTAGCCGATGGCATCGTTGAAGTGACTGTCACTGCCACCGTGACGACTAAGTTGGAAGATAAAACCGTGTTTTTGGTGGAAGCCAAGCAGGCGGGCATCTTTGAAATCCGTCATTTGCCTGAAGACCAAATGGGTGCGGTGGTGGGCATTGCTTGCCCGCAAATTGTTTATCCCTATCTGCGCAGCAACGTGGCCGATGTAATACAACGTGCAGGCTTCCCGCCCGTGCACTTGGCGGAAATCAATTTCCAAGCCATGTACGAGCAGCAACAGGCTGTCGCTCAGTAATTACAGCCACATTTTTTACCAGTAGTCCGCGATGAAAATCGCTGTTTTGGGCGCAGGAGCATGGGGTACGGCTTTGGCCATCCATGCGGGCCAGCAGCACGATGTCACGCTATGGGCGCGAGACATCGCACAAGCCCAAGTCATGCAGACTGCGCGTGTGAATGCGCGCTATCTGCCCGATATTTTCTTTAGCGCGGGCCTGCGCGTATCTTCTCAAGACTTGAACACGTGGGTCACCACGCAAGACCTGGTGGTCATTGGGGCTCCCATGCGTGCCTTGCGTGGCATGTTGTCTGACTTGGCCCCTTTGCTCGGCGCGCAGGTGCCCGTGGCTTGGCTGTGCAAAGGCTTTGAGGCCGCCCCCAACGGGGTGGGTAGCATGGCCCACGAGGTGTGTGCCCAGGTGGCACCCGCCTTGCGCGGGGGGGCCTTGAGTGGGCCGAGCTTTGCGCAAGAAGTGGCGCGAGGTCAGCCTACGGCTTTGGTGGCAGCCAGTGTCCATGCCGATGTACGCGAAGGCTTGGTTCACGCATTTCACAACAGCAGCCTGCGTGTCTACGCCAATGACGACATCGTGGGCGTAGAGGTGGGCGGCGCCGTGAAGAACGTGTTGGCCATCGCCACCGGTCTGTGCGACGGCTTGCAGTTGGGGCTCAACGCGCGTGCGGCCCTGATTACTCGAGGTTTGGCTGAAATGACCCGCTTAGGTTTGGCATTGGGTGCCAAGACCGAAACCTTCATGGGCTTGTCGGGCTTGGGCGACTTGGTGCTCACCGCCACGGGCGACTTGAGCCGCAACCGCCAAGTCGGCTTGGCGCTGGCCCAGGGCATGAGCTTGCAGCAGGCGGTGGACTCGTTGGGCCATGTGGCCGAGGGTGTCTACAGCGCCCGCACCGTGGTGCTGCGGGCCCAGGCCTTGGGTGTGGAGATGCCCATTGCGCATGCCGTGGTGGCCTTGCTCGATGGTCAGATCAACCCGCAGCAAGCTGTAGCGCTGTTGATGGGGCGCGGAGCCAAAGGCGAATGAGTTTTCGAGATAGCTTCAAACCTCTAGGTTATCAATCAACCGTGTCTTGCCCAACTTGGCCGCCCCCAACACCACCAGCGGGTCAGTACAAGGTCCTGCGATGGGTGACAGGTCGTGCTGGCGGCGTACGGTCAGGTAGTCGGGCACCCAATTGCGCGCGCGCAGCGCTTGCATGGCTGCTTCTTCGGCGGCAGCAACGTTGAAGGTTCCTTGGGCGTTGCCTTCTCGCACAGCAGCTGCCAAGCCTTTGAGGGCGATTGAGAGCTGCACGGCTTCGGCCAATTCGGCGTGGCTCAGGTAGCCGTTGCGTGAACTCAGCGCCAAGCCATTGGCCGCGCGGCGGGTTTCAGCGCCGATGATGTCGATGGGCAAGGCCATCTGCTGCACCATGCGGCGAATCACCATCAGCTGCTGGTAGTCTTTCTTGCCAAAGAGGGCGATGTCGGGTTGCACGCAGTTGAACAGCTTGTGCACCACGGTGCTCACGCCCACGAAAAACCCGGGGCGAAAAGCGCCTTCCAAAATATCGGCCAGCTCTGCGGGTGGATGTACCTTGAACACCTGGGTTTCGGGATAAAGGTCTTTTTCCGAGGGAGCAAACAGCACATCGCAACCGTTGGCGGCCAGCAGTTCGCTGTCGCGCTCAAAGGTGCGGGGGTAGCTGTCAAAGTCTTCGTGCGGCGCAAACTGCAAGCGGTTGACAAAAATACTGGCCACCGTCATGGCCCCTGGTCCACCTGCGCGCGCATCCGCCGCTTGGCGTGCCATGCGCATCAGCTCTAGATGCCCGTCATGCAGGTTACCCATGGTGGGTACAAAAGCACGCACTGAGGCGTGCTTCAAGACGAGTCGCAGCGCGTCAATGTTTTGAATGATTTGCATGGCATGTGTTGGCTAAAAGCGCCCTTGCGGGCCGTATCAACTCGGTGTGTAAGCCAGGCGCACGTAAATGGGCGCAAAGGCCTCGGCTTGGGTGATATCGATCAGGGTTTCTTTGGCCAGTTCGAGCAAGGCAATGAAGGTCACCACCAGCACGGGCACGCCCTTGCTGGGGTCGAAGAGTTTTTCAAACTCGACAAAACGCTGCCCCTGCAATTTACGCAGCACGATGCTCATGTGTTCGCGCACCGACAACTCTTCGCGCGAAATCTTGTGGTGCTGCACCAGCTTGGCCCGCTTCAAAATATCGGCCCAGGCTTGCTGCAATTCCACCACATGCACTTCTGGAAAACGCGGTTGCAAGGATTGCTCGATGTAGACCTGTGCACGCAAAAAGTCGCGACCAAACTGCGGCACTTCGTTGAGTTTGGCTGCGGCCAGTTTCATTTGCTCGTATTCGAGCAGGCGGCGTACCAGCTCAGCGCGTGGGTCTTCGGCCTCTTGACCTTCCGCCACCTTCTTGGGCGGCAGCAACATGCGTGATTTGATTTCAATCAGCATGGCCGCCATCAACAGGTATTCGGCGGCGAGCTCTAAATTGCGGTTACGAATCTCTTCCACATAGCTCAGGTACTGGCGCGTGAGCGCAGCCATGGGGATGTCGAGGATGTTGAAGTTTTGTTTGCGGATGAGGTACAGCAGCAAATCCAGCGGCCCTTGGAATGCCTCTAGAAACACTTCCAACGCGTCGGGCGGAATGTACAGGTCGTGCGGCATGGTGAACAAAGGTTCGCCATACAGCTTGGCCACCGCCACGTGGTCGACCACCTGGGGCATGACCACAGGGGCATCAGCCGCCTCAGGCAGCGTTTGTTCAGTGGGAGTCACGCCAGCACCGCTTGTTATGGATCTCAAGCCTTGGTTTGGTAAACGTAGGGCTGCTGAGAGACTCGCGCTGCGCCGAACTCGGCTTGCACGTCACGGTCTACTGCTTTGTCCCATAACAAGGCGCGGCCATCGCGTTGCTGCGCTTCAAGCTGAGGCTTTTGGGCCTTCAGTTGCTCGATGAACTGGGTGGCTTCTGAGGTGTAGTGGTCGCGCTGAAAAATAGACATGGTCCGGATTCCTTGAGTTGCAATGATTTTAGCGACCGGTGGCCAGAGCCAACCCTTGTGCCAAGTCGCTGGCCAAATCAGCAGACGGCACCAAGGACAGCAAACCGCTGCGCTGGGCCATGTCCAAAGGTTGGTGGCTCAGACCGCACACGATCAAACGCACCTGCTTTTTGTGACACGCGCGTGCCAAGGCCAACAAGGCGTCGGCGCCCGATGAGTCGATGTAGATCAGGTTTTTCAAATCAAGCACCAACGCGCGATGGGGCAGCTGGTCTTGCATGGCTTCCACCAATTTGACGGCACCAAAAAACAGTGCGCCATAGAGACGATGCGCTTGTACCTCGGCGTCCAGTCCAGCCAGCACAGGAAACTGCTGGGCCTGGACCTGCTCGGTGCGTGTCAAGCTGGAGATGCGGTAAATGAAAGTCAAGCACGCAGCGATCAAGCCCACCTCCACCGCCACCGTCAAATCCACCATCACGGTGAGCAAGAACACGGCGATCAGCGAGACGCGATAGGGCATGCGGAACTGGCGCAGGTGCACAAATTCGTGCCATTCGCCCATGTTCCAAGCCACGAACATCAAAATCGCCGACAACGCGGCCAGTGGCACGCTGCCTGCCAAGGGCGCCGCCAGCCACATGATGGCCAGCAAGGTGACGGCATGCACCATGCCCGCAACCGGGCTGGTGCCCCCGTTTTTCACATTCGTCACCGTGCGTGCAATCGTGCCGGTGGCGGGCATGCCGCCAAAAAAAGGCGTGACCAAGTTGGCAATGCCCTGGGCCATCAGCTCTTGGTTGGCATCGTGGTGGTCGCCGTAGGGGGAATCGGCCATCATTTGATCCGCAATGCGCGCGCACAGCAATGACTCAATGGCACCCAGCAAGGCCAAGGTGATGGCGGGCATCAGCAGCTGTTGGGCGGTGTTCCAGTCCAAGCTGGGCCATGCAAAAGCAGGCAATTCGTTGGGAATGTTGCCAAAGCGCGAGGCAATGGTGTCAACATCCAGGTCCCAACCTTGGCTGGCCAGTGTGGCTCCCACCAGCACCACGATCGAGCCCGGTATCACCGACAACTTCTTGCTCACGGGGAGTTGCGTGTGCCAGCGGGGCAACAGCCCTTGCCAAACCACCAGCACGCACAAGCAGGCAACTGCCAAGGCCAAAGCTTGGACATTCGTGGTGTGTAGGTTGGTGTTGAGGGTGGACAGGATGCCAAAAAAATCGGCCGGCATGCTCTGCACTTGCAGGCCCAAGAAATCTTTCACTTGCGACACCATGATCAACACCGCAATGCCGTTGGTAAAACCAATCACCACCGCAATTGGGATGAAGCGAATCAACGTGCCCAAACGCAGCAGGCCCATCGCCAACAAGATCACGCCTGACATGGCCGTGGCGATCATCAAATTGGCCAGGCCATAGCGCGCCAAGATGCCGTACACGATCACGATGAACGCACCGGCAGGCCCGCCAATTTGGACCCGGCTGCCCCCCAAAGCCGAAATTAAAAATCCGGCAATGATGGCGGTGAACAAACCCGCTTCAGGCTTGAGCCCAGAGGCGATGGCAAATGCCATGGCCAAAGGCAAGGCCACCACGCCGACAGTCAAACCCGCGCCCACGTCTTGGATCAAGCGACTTCGGTCATAGCCCGCCACGGCATCGAAAAGCTTGGGGCGAAAGGTGGTCATCAAATGGCTGGGGGTTGATTGGGGTCAGTGAATGGGGGCCAGAACCCCATCAATGGATGCGCATGCCGGGTTTGGCACCCGGCCAGGGTTGCAGCACATAGATGCCCGGCTCGGCTTTCTCGTCGGCGTGGCTGGCGGCCAGCACCATGCCCTCAGACACACCAAACTTCATTTTGCGTGGTGCCAGGTTGGCCACCATCACGGTGAGCTTGCCCACCAGGTCTTCTGGCTTGTACATGCTGGCAATGCCGCTGAAGACGTTGCGTGTTTTGCCTTCACCCACGTCCAGCGTGAGGCGCAGCAACTTGACCGAACCTTCCACCGCTTCGCAATTGACGATCTGTGCAATGCGCAAATCGATCTTGGCAAAGTCGTCGATGGAGATGGTGGGGGCGATGGACTCGCCGCCGGGCCGCCCCAAGGCGAGTCCAGCCCCCTCGGGGGGCAGCGAGGACACGTCAGTGCCGAGCGTGGGGGCTGTTGAACTGCCGCCGCCAGGCACAGATTTGTCTTCGGTGATGACCGGTGGCTCGAACAGCGCATCGAGCTGCTCGGGGGTGACGCGTTGCATCAGGTGTTGGTAAGGATGAATCTGTGTCACAGGGCCTGTGTGGGTCCAGTCGTTCATGCGGGTGCCCACAAAGGCTTCGACCGCTTGTGCCAAGGACGGCAAGATAGGCGCCAGGTAGCGGCTCAGCGCAGCAAAGGCATTGATCAGCACCGAGCACACTTGGTGCAGCGCCAGATTGTTGGCGCTGTCTTTGGCCAAGTCCCAGGGCTTGTGCTGGTCGACATATGAATTCACTTTGTCGGCCAGCAGCATGATTTCTCGGGCTGCTTTGCCGTACTCGCGTGCGTCATATGCATGGGCGATGCTGTCTTTGGCGGCATGAATTTCGGACAGCAAGGCGGCGCCTTGTGCGTCGAAAGTGGGGGTCAGTTTTCCGTCGAAGCGTTTGGTCAAAAAACCTGCGGCTCTGCTGGCAATGTTGACAAACTTGCCAATCAAGTCGCTGTTGACGCGCGCCATGAAGTCCTCGGCATTGAAGTCAATGTCTTCGTTGCGGGCCGACAGTTTGGTGGCCAAGTAGTAACGCAACCATTCAGGGTTCATGCCCAGGCTCAAGTACTTGAGTGGGTCCAGGCCCGTGCCTCGGCTCTTGCTCATCTTCTCGCCGTTGTTGACCGTCAGAAAGCCATGCACATTCACCTGGTCGGGCGTCTTGCGACCGCTGAAGTGCAGCATGGCGGGCCAGAACAAGGTGTGGAAGGTGACGATGTCTTTGCCAATGAAATGGACCTGCTCCAAATTGGGGTTGGCCATGTAGGCCTCATAGTTGACACCTCGTTGGTCGAGCAAGTTTTTCAGCGAGGCCAGATAGCCCACAGGGGCATCGAGCCAGACATAAAAGTATTTGGCGGGTGCGCCATCGATCGCCGTATCCGGAATTTCAATGCCAAAGTAAGGCGCGTCGCGCGAAATGTCCCAGTCGCCCAAGCCTTCGCTGGTCGTGCCATCGGGGTTGCTGCGCACGCTGAACCATTCTTTGACCTTGTTGGCCACTTCGGGTTGCAGCTTGCCGTCTTGTGTCCAGTTTTGTAAAAACGCCACACAGCGTGGGTCGGACAACTTGAAGAAAAAATGCTCCGAGCTTTTCAACTCGGGCTTGGCGCCTGACAAGGCGGAGAAGGGGTTGATCAGGTCGGTGGGGGCATACACCGCGCCACACACCTCGCAGTTGTCGCCGTATTGGTCTTGGGCGTGGCACTTGGGGCACTCGCCTTTGATGAAGCGGTCTGGCAAGAACATGTTCTTCTCGGGGTCAAAGAACTGCTCAATCGTGCGACGCTCAATCAGCGAGCCACCCTGTGATGCGGGAATGTCGCGCAAGTCGCGGTAAATCTGGCGCGCCAGTTCATGGTTTTCCGGTGCGTCGGTGCTGTGCCAGTTGTCAAAGGCGATGTGAAAGCCGTCCAGGTAAGGCTTGCGCCCCGCCGCAATGTTGGCCACAAACTGCTGCGGCGTGATGCCGGCCTTCTCAGCCGCAATCATGATGGGCGCACCGTGCGTGTCGTCGGCACCGACGAAGTCGACCTGGTGGCCCTGCATGCGTTGGTAGCGCACCCAGATGTCAGCCTGGATGTACTCCATGATGTGGCCGATGTGAAAGTTACCATTGGCATAGGGCAGGGCGGTGGTGACGAAAAGCTGGCGCTGAGACATAGAGGGGGAGGGGAAGACCTTGGGGCGAAGGGACCAATTTTAGTTCGCTAGACTCTGGCGCTTCATATCCGGAGATATTCCCCATGGCATTGACCGAGCAGGCGCTGATGGCCGCCCTACAAACTGTGCTCGACCCCAACACGGGCAAAGACTTTGTGAGCACCAAGGCGCTCAAGAACCTGCACATCCAAGGCGACGATGTGTCGTTTGACGTGGTGCTGGGCTACCCCGCCAAAAGCCAAATTGCCGACATGCGCAAGGGACTGATTGCTGCGGCCAAAAGCGTGGCCGGTGTGGGCAATGTGTCGGTCAATATCACCACCCAAATCGTGGCCCATGCGGCCCAGCGCGGTGTGCAACTGCTGCCCCAGGTCAAAAACATCATTGCTGTGGCCTCTGGCAAAGGCGGTGTGGGCAAAAGCACCACCGCCGCCAACCTGGCCTTGGCCTTGGCGGCCGAGGGCGCCAAAGTGGGGTTGTTGGATGCCGACATTTACGGCCCCAGCCAACCCATGATGATGGGCATCGAGGGGCGTCCCGAGAGCGAAGACGGCAAAACCATGGACCCTCTCGAGAACTATGGCGTGCAAGTCATGTCCATTGGCTTTTTGGTCGACCAAGACGAGGCCATGATCTGGCGCGGCCCCATGGCCACCCAAGCCTTGGAGCAGCTGCTGCGTCAAACCAACTGGAAAGATCTGGACTACCTGATCGTCGACATGCCCCCTGGCACGGGCGACATCCAACTCACCCTGAGCCAGCGCGTCCCGATGACAGGTGCGGTGATCGTCACCACGCCGCAAGACATTGCGCTGCTGGACGCGAAAAAGGGCATCAAGATGTTCGAGAAGGTGGGCGTACCCATCCTCGGTTTGGTCGAGAACATGGCGGTTCATGTGTGCAGCAACTGCGGCCACATCGAACACATCTTTGGCGCCGACGGCGGCAAGAAGATGGCCGCGCAATACGGCATGGACTACCTGGGGGCCTTGCCCTTGAACATGCAAATCCGCTTGCAAGCCGACAGCGGCAAACCCACGGTGGTGGCCGACCCCGACGGAGAAGTGGCCGGTATTTACAAAGCCGTGGCGCGACAGGTGGCCTTGAAGATCGCTGCCAAGGCCAAAGACTATTCGTCCAAGTTCCCGAGCATCAAGATTTCCAAAGACACCTGAGCTTTCTTTGATGCAGGACAACTGCACTATCTTGCATTTCGTTTTCGAATTGCATTAAAGTGCAGGCATGACCCCAGCAGAAGACCACAACCGACACCCGTTTCTCTCCACCTTGGGGGAGCGTGTACGCACCTTGCGCGCCCGTCGAGGTCTGACACGACGCGCTGTGGCACAAGCGGCTGAAGTCTCGGAGCGGCACTTGGCCAATCTAGAGTCCGGCACCGGTAACGCCTCCATCCTCATCTTGTTGCAAGTGGCGCAAGCCCTGCAATGCTCCATTTTTGAGTTGCTGGGCGATGTGACCACTTCGTCCCCCGAGTGGCTACTCATTCGCGAGCTGTTGGCGGTGCGCAACGAAGCCGAGTTGCGCCGCGTGCGCCTGCAAATTGGCGATATGTTTGGTACCCAAGGGGATGAGCAGACACGCGGCAACCGCATAGCCTTGGTGGGACTGCGCGGCGCAGGCAAGTCCACGCTGGGTCAGTACCTGGCCAAGGACTTGGGCTATGCCTTTGTCGAGTTGAGTGCGGAGATCGAAAAATTTGCCGGTTGCAGCATCAGTGAAATTCACAACCTGTATGGCACCAACGCCTACCGTCGATATGAGCGCCGGGCTTTGGAGGAGGCGATACAAATTTACCCCGAGGTGGTCATCGCCACCCCCGGTGGCTTGGTGTCGGACTCGGCCACTTTCAACCAATTGCTGGCCCATTGTTTTACCGTCTGGATTCAAGCCACGCCAGAAGATCATTTGAGTCGCGTCACTGCACAAGGCGACATGCGTCCCATGGCTGGGAGCAAAGAAGCCTTGGAAGATTTAAAGCGCATCTTGGACGGCCGCTCGGCCTTTTATGCCAAAGCAGACTTGTGCTTTGACACCAGTTTGCAGTCACTCGAGGACAGCTTGCCTGCCTTGCGTCGCCAGGTTCGAGAGGCACTTAAGTTGCCACTGTGAGTACCTACTTACGGTGTGAGCCCTTCAACACTTAAACAATGAAGTATCTGGAGAAAAAGGTGGCGCTGGTTTAAATTTATGCACAAAAATGCATTTGCAAAAAATAAATAACTGCACTATGATGCATTAACCGAGCCTAAATCCGATCGAAAACGACTTCAACTGGAGACACACACCATGAGCAACGCCATCACCGTCAACTACCAAACAGACCCCAGCCAGTACAAGCACTGGAGCATCAAATTAGAGGGCGAAACCGCCACCTTGCAACTCAACATCAACGAGGACGCAGGCATTCGCCCTGGCTACAAACTCAAGCTCAACTCGTATGACCTGGGCGTGGACATTGAGCTGCACGATGCCCTGCAGCGCATTCGTTTTGAGCACCCCGAAGTCAAAAGCGTGGTGGTCACCAGCTTGAAAGACCGCATCTTCTGTTCAGGCGCCAACATCTTCATGCTGGGTGTCTCCACGCATGCTTGGAAGGTCAACTTCTGCAAATTCACCAACGAGACCCGCAACGGCATCGAAGACTCCAGCCGTCACGATGGCTTGAAGTTCATTGCCGCAGTCAACGGCGCATGTGCCGGCGGTGGTTATGAGTTGGCCCTGGCCTGTGACGACATTGTGTTGGTGGATGACCGCTCGTCCAGCGTGTCCTTGCCCGAAGTGCCGCTGCTCGGCGTGTTGCCTGGCACCGGCGGTTTGACCCGCGTGACCGACAAACGCAAGGTGCGCCACGACCATGCCGATATTTTCTGCACCAGCGTGGAAGGCGTGCGCGGTCAACGTGCGGTCGATTGGCGTTTGGTGGATGAAATTGCCAAGCCCGCCAAATTTGCCGAAGCCGTGCAAGCGCGCGCCACCCGCTACGCCGCCAGCAGCAAGCGCCCAGGCGCCGCTGCCGCAGGCAAGGGCGTGAAGCTCACCCCATTGAACAAGACGGTGAGCGCCGACGCATTGACCTATGAGTACGTGCAGGTGGCGATTGACCGCGCCAAGCGCACTGCCACTTTCACCGTGCATGCGCCCAAGGTGGCGGTGCCAACCACCGTGGAAGGCATCGAAGCCGCAGGTGTGCAGTGGTACCCGCTGCAAATGGCGCGTGAATTGGATGACGCCATTTTGAGCATGCGCACCAACGAGCTCGACGTGGGCACTTGGTTGTTGCGCACCGCGGGTGACGCACAGTTGGCGCTGCAATCCGATGCCGTGTTGGCGCAACACCAGAGTCATTGGCTGGTCAACGAAACACTCGGTCTGCTGCGTCGCACCCTGGCACGCATTGATGTGTCATCACGCTCATTGTTTGCGCTGGTGGACGAAGGATCTTGCTTTGTCGGCACCTTGGCCGAGCTGGCTTTTGCCGCTGACCGCACTTACATGTTGGCTTTGCCCGATTCGCCAGACACCGCGCCGCGCATGGCCTTGAGCGAGCTCAACTTTGGGCATTTTCCCATGGTCAATCACCAGTCGCGTTTGCAGCGTCGCTTCTACGAAGAAGTCACACCGCTTGAGAACGTGCGTGCTGCAGTCGGTCAAATGCTCAACGCAGACCAAGCGCTGGCACTGGGGCTGGTCACAGCTGCGCCCGACGACATCGACTGGGCCGATGAAATTCGCATCGCCGTGGAAGAGCGTGCCGCCATGTCGCCCGACAGCTTGACGGGTCTCGAAGCCAATTTGCGTTTCTGCCAAAAAGAGTCGATGGAGACCCGTATATTTGGGCGTCTGTCGGCATGGCAAAACTGGATTTTCAATCGCCCCAACGCCGTTGGCGAAAAGGGTGCCCTCAAGGTCTATGGCAAAGGCGAGAAAGCCGCCTTTGACTTGAACCGCGTCTAAGCCTGTTATCTACGATTCATCTGCAAGGTCTAACCAGGAGTTCCCCATGTCAGCCATCAACTACAGCGAAAAAATCCCCAACAACGTCAACCTGTCCGAAGACCGCACGCTGCAACGCGCGCTCGAACATTGGCAGCCCAACTACCTGAGCTGGTGGAACGACATGGGTCCAGACGGCTCGCAAGACTTTGATGTCTACCTGCGCACGGCGGTCAGCGTGGACCCCCAAGGCTGGGCCCAGTTTGGCCACGTCAAGATGCCCGACTACCGCTGGGGCATTTTCTTGAACCCTGCTGAGCAAGACCGCAAGATTCACTTTGGCGATCACAAAGGCGAAGCCGTGTGGCAAGACGTGCCTGGCGAACACCGCGCCAATCTGCGTCGCATCATCGTCACGCAAGGTGACACCGAGCCGGCATCGGTCGAGCAACAGCGCCATTTGGGGCTCACCGCACCCAGCATGTACGACTTGCGCAACCTGTTCCAAGTCAACGTCGAAGAAGGCCGCCACCTGTGGGCCATGGTGTATTTGCTGCACAAATACTTTGGCAAAGACGGCCGTGAAGAAGCCGAGGGCTTGCTCGAGCGCAACAGCGGCAACGCCGACAACCCCCGCATCTTGCAAGCCTTCAATGAGCCCACGCCCGATTGGTTGAGCTTTTTCATGTTCACCTACTTCACCGACCGCGACGGCAAGTACCAGCTGTGCGCTTTGGCCGAGTCGTCGTTTGACCCGCTGGCGCGCACCACCAAGTTCATGCTG
>CANFYL010000033.1 GCA_947451285.1 Comamonadaceae bacterium | reverse complement strand
GTATACCCCAGCACGCCTTTCAGCGCACCCAAGCTTTGTGCTTTCATCTCGGCGCAAATCTCGGCGTAAGAGGCTTCTTTGTTCAACTCGACCGTCAAGTCCACGACCGACACGTCAGAGGTGGGCACGCGGAAGGACATGCCGGTGAGCTTTTTGTTCAGCTCAGGGATCACCACGCCCACAGCCTTGGCGGCACCGGTGCTGGAGGGGATGATGTTTTCCAAAATGCCACGACCGCCGCGCCAGTCTTTGTTGGACGGGCCGTCTACGGTTTTTTGGGTGGCGGTGGCTGCGTGCACGGTGGTCATCAGGCCGCGCTTGATGCCCCATTTGTCGTTCAACACTTTGGCCACAGGTGCCAAGCAGTTGGTCGTGCACGAAGCGTTGGACACGATGGCTTGACCTGCATAGGTGGTGTGGTTCACGCCGTATACAAACATCGGGGTGTCGTCTTTGGAAGGCGCCGACAACAGCACTTTCTTGGCGCCAGCAGCCAAGTGCTTTTCAGCGGTGGGCTTGTCCAAGAACAAACCGGTAGCTTCGATCACGATGTCTGCCCCAATCTCGTTCCACTTCAGGGCGGACGGATCACGTTCTTGGGTCAGCCGAATCTTTTTGCCATTGACCACCAAGTGGCCGCCGTCCACAGACACCTCGCCTTTGAAGCGACCATGCACGCTGTCGTAGGTGAGCATGTAAGCCAGGTAATCAGGCTCCAGCAAGTCGTTGATGCCAACCACTTCGATGTCGTTGAAGTTCTGTACAGCGGCGCGAAACACCATACGTCCGATACGACCGAAGCCGTTGATACCAATCTTGATTGCCATGGAATTGCCCTTCTAAAGTAAAAAATAAATCTGCGAAACAGTTACTTGGCCAGCACGGCTTGCACCGTCTCGGCCACGTTCTCGGGGGTGAAGCCAAAGTGCTTGAACAGCACAGGCGCAGGCGCCGACTCACCGTAGGTGTCGATGCCCACCACCGCTGAGACACCATATTTCCACCAGCCGTCGGTCGAGCCCATCTCCACGGCAATGCGTGGGAGACCAGTTGGCAAGACGGCTGATTTGTACGCCATACTTTGACGATCAAAGGTGGTGGTGCTGGGCACAGACACCACGCGCACGGCAATCTTTTTCTCGGCCAGCAGCGCTTGGGCTTTGAGCGCCAAATGAACTTCAGAGCCCGTGGCCAAGATCACGGCTTGGGCCTTCTTCTTCAAGCCCACTTCGGCGGGTTCGGCCAACACGTAAGCGCCTTTGTTGATGGCGTCCAAACCGGAGATGTCGCCCGCGCTTTGGCTCACCAGCGCCTCGCCTTTGGGCAGATAAGGCAGGTTTTGACGGCTCAACAACAAAGCCGTGGGCTTGTGCTGGTTTTGCAGTGCCACGGCCCAAGCCACGGCTGTTTCGGCGGTGTCGGCGGGACGCCACACGTCCAGGTTGGGGATCAAACGCAGCGAAGCCGCATGTTCGATCGACTGGTGAGTGGGGCCGTCTTCGCCCAAACCAATGGAGTCGTGGGTGAACACATGCACCACGCGTTGCTTCATCAGTGCTGCCATGCGAATGGCGTTGCGTGAATAGTCGCTGAAGGTCAAGAACGTGCCGCCGTAGGGAATGAATCCACCATGCAGCGCCACGCCGTTCATGATCGCGGCCATGCCGAATTCACGCACGCCATAGTTGATATGACGTCCACCCACACCGGCTTCGTTCTTCACCACGTGGCCTGCCAAGTCCACGCGCAGATTGGGCGTGCTTTTGGTGTTGGTCAGGTTCGAGCCGGTCAGGTCGGCGCTGCCGCCCAGCATCTCTGGCAAAGCGGCGGTGAATGCTTCCAGCGCCAACTGGCTGGCCTTGCGGCTGGCCACGGTTTCAGCCTTGGTGTGTGCACCAATCACGGTGTCGACCACGGTTTGGGCAAAGTTTTTGGGCAGTTCGCCCGCCATGCGGCGCAACAGCTCTTTGGCCAACGCCGGGTAAGCCGCTTTGTACGCCGCAAAAGCGGCTTTCCATTCGGCTTCCAAGGCGTTGCCTTTGGCCGCGGCATTCCAGTCTGCGTAGACCTCTTTGGGTACGTCAAAGGGCGCGTGGTTCCAGCCAATGGCCGCACGGGTCAATGCAATTTCTTCGGCACCCAAGGGTTCGCCGTGGGCTTTGGCGGTGTCGGCGCGGTTGGGGCTGCCTTTGCCAATGCTGGTTTTGCACACGATCAGCGTGGGCTTGTCGGCGCTGAGCTTGGCTTTGGAGATGGCTTGACTCACTGCAGCGGCATCGTGACCGTTGATCGGGCCAATCACTTGCCAACCATAGGCTTTGAAGCGCTCGGGGGTGTTGTCGGCAAACCAGGGCGCCACTTGGCCGTCGATCGAGATGCCGTTGTCGTCATACAGAGCGATCAGCTTGTTCAACTTCCAAGCGCCCGCCAACGAACAGGCTTCATGGCTGACGCCCTCCATCAAACAACCGTCGCCCATGAAGGCGTAAGTGTGGTGGTCAACCACGTTGTGGCCTTCGCGGTTGAACTCGCTGGCCAGCAGCTTTTCAGCCAAGGCCATGCCCACGGCGTTGGTGATGCCTTGGCCCAAGGGGCCGGTGGTGGTCTCAACGCCAGGTGTCACGCCCACTTCGGGGTGGCCTGCGGTTTTGCTGTGCAACACGCGGAAGTTTTTCAGCTCGCTCATGGGCAAGTCGTAGCCGGTGAGGTGCAGCAAGGCGTAAATCAGCATCGAGCCGTGGCCGTTGGACAGCACAAAGCGGTCACGGTTGAGCCAATGGGGGTTCTTGGGGTTGTGGCGCAGGTGCTCGCCCCACAGGGCCACAGCCATGTCGGCCATGCCCATGGGCGCGCCGGGGTGTCCGGAGTTGGCTTGCTGGACAGCGTCCATTGCCAGGGCACGAATTGCGCTGGCCATTTGTTGGGTGTTTGCCATGTCAGGCGACTCCGGGGGTGATGAGGGAAAACCCAGATTTTAGCGAGCCACCCTACACGGGGCTGAACCTGTCTTGTCTCCTGTGTACTGCGACCCCAAACCGCTGGCTACACTCATTGCGTCATGAACCGCAACGTCCACACATCCCCCTTTGCGGCCGCAGGCTTGCTCTTGGCCGCTGGTCGAGGCGAGCGCATGCGCCCCATGACCGACGGCTGCCCTAAACCCTTGCTCACGGTGCGCGGCAAACCCTTGATGCAGTGGGCCATGGAGGGCTTGCAGCGTGGGGGCGTGCAGCATTTGGTCATCAACACTGCTTGGCTGGGCGAACAAATTCCACAGCACTTTGGCCAAGTCTTTGAAACGGCCGGCCAAGTCCCGATGAATTTGCACTATTCACAAGAGGGGATCGACTTTGGCACTGCGCTTGAAACCGCGGGCGGCATTGTTCGCGCACTGCCCCAACTCGACGACGTGTTTTGGGTAGCGGCTGGTGACGTATTTGCGCCGGAGTTTGTATTTGCCCCCGAAGCGCATGCCCACTTCAAAGCCAGCCCGTACCTTGCCCATATTTGGCTGGTACCCAATCCCGAGCACAACCCAGGCGGTGATTTTGGTTTGTCGCCAGCAGGCATGGCTTTGAATTTGCCAAAGGCTCACCCAAAGCCAAATGCTATTGGTGAGGAACAAATGAGACGGCCTTCTGACTTGCCTCGGTGGACTTTCAGCACGATAGCGCTTTACAAACGTGCATTCTTCATGGCGCCATGGTGTGCCATTCAAAGCGGCAACCCCGCAGGCATAAAGGCCCCTTTGGCGCCTATGTTGCGTGCTGCCATGGACAATCAGGCGGTCAGTGCTGAGCTCTACCTAGGCCCCTGGGCTGACGTGGGCACGCCACAACGCTTAGCGGAGTTGAACCGTTGAACCCCCAAGCCCATGTGTTGTCCTGTTTCTCTTGAGTTTGACTTCATCACCCTCACACTTTCAACCCGAATGCGCGACGTTCCATGACCCAGACCACGCCTTCCCTCTATGCGAAACGACGCGCTCAATTGGCCGCTCAATTGCGCGCAGGCAGTGTGGCCATCATGCCCACAGCGCCTGAACGCGCCCGTAACCGTGACAGCGATTTTCCGTACCGCCACGACAGCTACTTTTTTTACCTGACCGGGTTCACCGAGCCCAACGCCTGGCTGGTGTTGGACGCCAACGGGCGCAGCACCTTGTTTTGTCAACCCAAAGATTTGGAGCGCGAAATTTGGGACGGTTACCGCTTAGGGCCAGATGCGGCGGTCACTGCATTGGGTGTGAACGCTGCTTACTCGGTGTCCGAGCTCGACCAGCAGCTGCCGAAATTATTGGAAAACCAGCAAACAGTTTGGTATCCGTTTGCCACCCATAAAGGTCTGGAAACCCGTGTCGACGGTTGGCTCAATGCGGTGCGTGCCCGTGTGCGCTTTGGTGCGCAGTGCCCGGCGCAACAGCGTGATGTGTGTGGACCATTGGACGACATGCGTCTGGTCAAGGACGCTTATGAACAAGACATCATGCGTCGCGCCAGCGCCATCAGCGCAGGGGCACATGTTCGAGCCATGCAAACCTGCGCCCGCATGTTGCGTGCTGGCCAAGACGTGCGCGAATACCACTTGGATGCGGAATTACTGCACGAGTTCCGCACGCACGGCTCGCAGTTTCCTGCCTATACCTCCATCGTGGCAGCTGGCGCCAATGCCTGTGTGCTGCACTACCGCGCCGATGCAGCGCCTGTACGCGCGGGCGAATTGGTGTTGATCGATGCCGGGTGTGAGCTGGACGGCTATGCCAGCGACATCACCCGCACCTTCCCCGCCAACGGCCAATTCACAGGGCCGCAGCGTGACCTCTACAACCTCGTGCTCGCCAGCCAAGACGCTGCAGTGGCAGCGACCCGCGTAGGCGCTCGCTTTACCGATCCGCATGAGGCCACGGTCAAGGTTCTGGCGCAAGGCTTGTTGGACCTTGGGTTGTTGAATCCAAACCACCACGGGAACGCGCAAGACGTGATCGACAAGCGGGCCTACTTTCCTTTTTACATGCACCGCACCAGCCATTGGTTGGGGATGGATGTGCATGACTGCGGCAGCTACGTCGAATCGTCCGAGCTGGGACAAACCAGTGAGCGCAAAGACCCTCTATCGGGCGAAAGCATCGTCAGCCGTCCCAGCCGAATCTTGCGCGAGGGCATGGTGCTCACCATTGAGCCTGGCCTGTATGTGCGTCCTGCAGACAAGGTACCGGAGGCGTTTTGGAACATCGGCATTCGCATTGAGGACGACGCCATCGTGACCAAGGAGGGTTGCGATTTGATCACCCGAGGCGTGCCGGTGATCGCGTCTGAAATTGAAGCGTTGATGCGCGCTTGATTTTGGTGTGGTGTGGTGTGACTTCGAGGCGAGAATGGGCTGCGCCAGCTCTCCTCAGATGCATCGTCACGATGGCGTCAGGCGGGCGCACCCCACACACCACTTGTAAAACCAGCCCTCGATAGCCCCTATCAATGAATTAGAAAACCTCAATTGGCCAAACTGATTGCCTGTGCCTATCATTCCTACTGTCCCGATTAATTTCGTTAACCCAAGGAGTTTCACATGACCGCACAGTCCCGCCCTGAGATCAAAACCATGGCCAACCTCGAGGCCGCTTTTGCGGGTGAATCGATGGCCCATATCAAGTACCGCTACTTTGCCAAGTTAGCCCGCGACATGGGGGATGAAGACACCGCACGAACGTTCGAAGAAACCGCGGATCAGGAGGTCTTGCACGCCTTTGGCCATCTTGACTTGCTTTACCCCAAGGCTGAGATGACGCCCGCCAAAGCCCTGCAAATCGCCATCGATGGGGAAACTTACGAGTACACCGAGATGTACCCTAAGTTCCGAAAAGTCGCAGAAGCCGAAGGCAATGCCGCAGCGGCGGCCGAGATGGACGAGCAAACAGAAGAGTCCAAGGCGCACGCAATGCAGTTCAAAGCCACCTTATTGAAAGCTCAAAAGCGATTTGCTGCTTTGGTCAAAGTGGAAGAGCGTCACGCCAACCATTACCAAGTGCAACTCAATAAAGTCAACACTGCGGCTTAAGCCGAATCTCCAATCATTGAGCTGTATTGAACAAAACAAAGGAAACATCATGAGCAACGCCAATTTCAAATCTTTCATCTGCATCGTCTGCGGTTTTGTGTACGACGAAGCCGCAGGCCGCCCAGAAGACGGCATTGCACCTGGCACATTGTGGGCCGATGTGCCGCAAGACTGGGCTTGCCCAGACTGCGGTGTCGCCAAAGCGGACTTTGAAGCAGTCGACTTCTAAGGCTGTACGCGTTGAGCGAACTGGGTTTTGCCAAAAAGTAAAAACAGAGCAACGTTTCTCTGCGCATCATGCGTGTGAGGTCTTGACTTGCCCCGGCCTACAATGAAAAGGCCTTATTGGGCTGTTACTTGGCGTTACAAGTGACAGCCCATTGCATTTTCAGGAGATAAAAATGGCCGTGAATTCCAATCAAGCCCGTGAAGAGTTGCGCCGCGCCGCGCTCGAGTACCACGAGTTCCCCACCCCCGGAAAAATTGCGATTGCGGCGACCAAGCAGCTCGTGAACCAGCATGATTTGGCCCTGGCTTACTCGCCAGGCGTTGCAGCACCGTGCGAGGAGATTGTCAAAGACCCAGATGCCGCCTACAAATACACCAGCCGCGGCAACTTGGTGGCGGTGATATCCAATGGCACGGCCGTACTCGGTTTGGGCGATATTGGTCCATTGGCGTCCAAGCCCGTGATGGAAGGCAAGGGCGTTTTGTTTAAAAAATTCGCTGGTATTGACGTGTTCGACTTGGAAATTGAAGAGAAGAACCTTGACAAGTTGGTCGACATCATTGCGGCGTTGGAGCCTACTTTTGGCGGCATCAACCTGGAAGACATCAAGGCACCTGACTGTTTTTATGTCGAGCGCAAATTGCGCGAGCGCATGAAGATTCCGGTGTTTCATGATGACCAGCATGGCACAGCCATCGTAGTGGGAGCGGCCATTTTGAACGGCATCAAAGTAGCCAAAAAAGATATCAAAAAAGTCAAAATCGTCACCTCAGGTGCAGGTGCCGCAGCGCTGGCTTGCTTGGGCTTGTTGCTCAAACTGGGCGTGCCACGCAGCAACATCTTTGTCACGGATTTGGCGGGCGTGGTCTATCAAGGCCGCACCGAGTTGATGGACGAAGACAAGATTCAGTTTGCGCAAAACACTTCGGCGCGCACCTTGGCTGACGTGATCGATGGCGCGGATATCTTTTTGGGGCTCTCCGCGGGTGGCGTGCTCAAACCAGACATGGTCAAGAAAATGGCGCCAACGCCGCTGATATTGGCTTTGGCCAATCCAACGCCTGAAATATTGCCAGAAGAAGTACAAGCTGTGCGCAACGATGCCATCATCGCAACAGGACGCACCGACTATCACAACCAAGTCAACAACGTGTTGTGCTTTCCTTACATCTTCCGCGGCGCGTTAGATGCAGGTGCATCCACCATCAATGACGACATGGAAATCGCGGCGGTGTATGCCATTGCCGAGTTGGCACAAGCAGAGCAGAGCGAAGTGGTGGCTGCTGCCTATGCGGGCGAGAGCTTGGCGTTTGGTCCTGAGTACCTGATCCCCAAACCGTTTGACCCGCGCTTGATGATCAAAATTGCACCTGCTGTTGCCAAAGCCGCTGCCGACAGCGGCGTGGCGCGGCGCCCGATCCAAGACATGGACGCTTATGTTGAGAAACTGCAAAGCTTTGTCTATGCCTCTGGCTCGGCCATGAAGCCAATTTACGCCGCCGCCAAGTTGGCCAGCAAAAAACGCGTGTGCTATGCGGAGGGCGAAGAAGAGCGCGTCTTGCGTGCAGTCCAGATCGTGGTGGACGAAGGCTTGGCGCGACCCACGCTGATCGGACGCCCAGCGGTGATCGCCAAACGCATTGAGACCTTTGGGCTGCGTCTGAAAGAGGGCGTCGACTATCAGGTGGTCAACGTAGAACAAGACCACCGTTACCGAGATTTTTGGCAAACCTATTACCAGATGACGGCACGAAAAGGCGTGACGGAGCAGCTGGCCAAGATTGATATGCGTCGCCGTTTGTCTTTGATTGGCACCATGATGCTGCACAAGGGCGAGGTCGATGGCCTGATTTGCGGCACGTGGAGTACGCCGCACACCCACCTCAACTACGTGGACCAAGTCATAGGCAATCGCCCTGGGGTGAGCACCTATGCCTGCATGAACGGCTTGATATTGCCCGATCGCCAAGTCTTTTTGGTGGACACACACATCAACTACGAACCAACGGCTGAACAATTGGCGGAAATTACCATCATGGCCGCAGAAGAAATGCGGCGCTTTGGTATTCATCCCAAGGCAGCGCTTTTGTCGCACTCCAACTTTGGCAGCAGCAACCAGCCCACAGCCATCAAAATGCGTGACACTTTGGCGCTGGTTCAAAAGAAAGCGCCCTGGTTAGAAATTGACGGTGAAATGCATGGGGATGTGGCCTTGGATGGGGCTTCCCGTGCCGCTCAAATGCCCATGTCCACCCTCATTGGCAATGCCAACTTGTTGGTGCTCCCCAACTTGGATGCCGCCAACATTGCCTATAACCTGCTCAAGACGGCGGCCGGTGGCAATATCGCGATTGGCCCAGTGCTCCTTGGTGCTGCCAAGCCTGTGCACATCTTGACGGCAAGCACCACGGTGCGGCGCATTGTCAATATGACAGCCTTGACGGTGGCAGATGCCAGTGCGACCCGTTGAGGCTGAGTTCGTTCAGACCAAGAAAACCTTTTCATTACAAAGCCTGGATTGCCCTTCCTTTTTGGCCGGGCGCTTGCTTTTTTGTGGGCTTTCGGCGACACTTGGTGACCAATTTTCGGGGTTTACCCGGACTTATACCAACAACTCTCCCCAGGAAATAGACGGCGATGGATATGCCACTTAGAACGGTGAAAACCAATATTGTTCAGTCGATTCGCGCGTTTCGCGTCCAAGACTTGCAAGATGCAGCCCAAGCACTGGGCCATCACTTTTTGTATGCCAATCTGGCACAGACCCAAAGCAAACAAGATGTGTTGGACTTGATTGCCAAAGAATTTACATTCCCTGCGCAAGCCAGTAAAAACTTTGACTCTTTGTACGATGGCATGACCGATCCATTGCACAAATCAGGCCCGCAACCTGGGTTTATATTGGTGCTTGAGCACATTCCTGCCCATGCCAAGTTTGACAAAGAAGCGCGTGAACAATTGCTCGATATCTTTCGAGACGCGTCCGACTACTGGGCTGACCGCAAGGTGCCGTTTCGCTGCTTCTACTCGTTCTCTGTGGCGCGTGCGCCCTCACTAGAAAAAGCGGGTCAAGGTGACGACGCGCTCGGCCTTGAGGGTTTAGAAGAGGGAGAAAAGATGCCTACCGACAAATTGGTGGACGTTTCGCCCATGGCCTTGCGCATGAGCAGCCCATTCAATGCGGGTTACTGGTTGACGGCCGCTTAACCAGCCTCTTGTTCTTTGCGCAAAGCCCGTCTGATCAGACGGGCTTTTTTCTGCCCATTCAGTGGTCAAAGGCTTTGAACCAAGGCCACATACTGTTCAACGGGAACCTCTTCCGCGCGGCGTTGGACGTCAAACTGCCCCTCGAAACCACGCGCTTCCAACCAACGTCCTAAAGTGTGGCGAAGCAGTTTTCTGCGTTGACTGAAGGCGACTTGCACCATGCTCTCCAGCAAGGGTAAATCCAGGGATGGAGGCGATGCCAAGGGCACCATGCGGACCACGGCGCTGTCCACCCGTGGCGGCGGATTGAACGCATGGGGTGGCACGTGTAGCACGTTTTCCATGGCGTAGCGCCACTGGAGCATGACGCTCAGTCGACCATAGTCACTGGTGCACGGCTTGGCCACCATGCGGTCAATCACTTCTTTTTGCAACATGAAGTGTTGGTCTTGGATGACCGCCACATGGTTGAGCAAATGAAACAAGATCGGCGAAGAAATGTTGTAAGGTAAGTTGCCCACCACACGAATCCGAGGCACGTGCAGGTTGTGAGTCAAGGCGGTGAAGTCAACGCGCAAAACATCTGATTCGATCACGCTCAATTGAGTATGCGCCCGCAGGCGAGCTGCTAAATCACGATCAAGCTCAATGACATGCAAGTGGCCCAAGCGCTCAACCAAGGGCTGTGTGAGCGCTGCCAGACCGGGTCCAATCTCGACCATCGGTTCGCCGGCAAGGGGGTAAATCGCATCCACGATGCCATCAATGATGCCGCCATCCGTCAAAAAGTGTTGACCAAAGCGCTTGCGTGCAATGTGTTTCAAATCAGGTCCAACTTAAAGAGGTGGATCGCGGTATTCGACATAAGCGCGACCGCGTACCTCTTGAACCCAAAGCTGATAAGTTTCATCGAACTTCTTATCGCGCAAGCTGTTGCGCACGATGTCGCGCATTTCGCGCTCACTCAAAGCGGCATCGCGTCGAGCCAGGACCTGGATCAGGTGAACACCAAATCTCGACACAGTAGGGTCTGAGATTTGGCCAATCGCAAGCTGACGCATTGCCTGCTCAAACTCGGGCACAAACATCCCAGGTCCCACCCAGCCTAAGTCGCCACCATTGTTGGCGCTGGCATCTTGCGAGTGGTCTACGGCGAGTTTTGCAAAGTCGGCCCTGCCCGAATCAACAAGGCGTCGATACTCTGCAAGCTGGGCCCTGGCTGCCGCTTGACTGAGCTGACTGCTCGGGCGCAACAAAATGTGACGGACCCGTGTTTCGGTGACGGTCATCACGTTGTTGTTTCGCTTGCTGACCAATTTAAGGATATGAAACCCTGCGCCCGAGGAAATCACCGCACTCAGATCGCCTACACGAAGTGATTGGCTCGCCTCGACAAACAAGGTGGGATAGCGATCGAAGGGCCGCACGCCCATCAAGCCCCCCTTGTCACGCTCGGCGCTGTCAGACATCTCTTTCGCGACCTCAGCAAAACTCGCTCCGGACTTCAGCCGAGCTAAGACCGAATTTGCTTTGCTCTGCAATGCAGCAACTTCACTTGCGCTGGCATTTTCAGGGACAGCAATCAGAATGTGGGCCAATTCAACGTCTGCAACATTGGTTTGGGTGGCTTGACGATCCCGAATGCCCAGATCGATCTCCGCGTCACTGACCTTGATGCGGCCAGGCACATGGCGTTCGGTTAGCCGCTGCAAAATCATCTGCTCACGTTGTTCTTGTTTGTCATCGGCCGCAGCAGAAGTAGATAAGTTGTTGCCGCTGTTGGCTTCACTGATCTCTGTGTCTGCGCCAGACTCTTTGGCGAATTGCAGCAACGCCTTTTCGTTGATCAAGCGCTCTAAGGCCTCACGCATCAAGGCGGAGGCGCTGGGAATGACGCGGCCTTGCTGCGTCAGTTGCGTACGTATTTGTGCCGCGCGCAACCTGACGTCGTGATTGGTGATGGGCAAGGCGTCGACCACAGCCACGATGAAGTCACGGCTGTTTGCCGGACTGGCACTTGATGTTTGTGCAGACGCGCAAAGGTTAAAAACACTCCACGTCAGTAAAACCAGCGTCAATCGCCGCGCCACGCGTAGGGTAGAAAAATGCATATTCACCATCAATCGTAATTGCCAAAACGGCTTGGGGTCATCGAATTTTGGCGCAAGGGTTGGTAGCGAGGCACATTGCTGCGCAATGAGCCCAAGGCATTGGTGCCTACCCGGGAGAAGCCAACAAACTCCAATTGGAACAGCAAACGTTGGCGTGACAAACCATCCGTTACCTGGAGGCGTTCAGCCACCACACGGCTGAGCCAGCAACCGGCATCGTATTCGAAGCCCACCACCGACTCGACCACCTTGTGGTCCAAGGGGCTGTAGTTCATGCGTGCCACGCTGTACCAGCGTCCTTCGCCGAGGCCGCGACCTTCGCCAAGCGACTCGTCCTGCCCGCCCCACAAGTCGTGCAAGGGCCATTGCCAGCCAACATCAAGTTGACGAGATGCCGATGTGCCATCGTCGTTGTTTTGACTGCGGTAGGCGGCATTGATGACACGGTAAGAGCCCGGGTTATAACGTCCGCCGAACATCCGGCGGCTGTAGTTTTCGGTTTTGGGGTTGTACTGAACGGTCGAGTCCAGCGCCCAAGCGCGGCTCAAGTTCAGGCTTGCGCCAGCCAAAATATCGCTGATACCTGCCCTGGCTGTGGTGTCGCCTGGAATGAACACGCGTTGGTCCTGCATGCGCAGACGCTGGGCCAAACCAAACCGTGCACCTTCTGCACCCGTTTGTGGGTCTAGCAAACGAGAAATGGCACCCAATGTGAGTAATTTACTGTCAGAGATGCGGTCATTGCCGCCAAAGGCGTTTTCGGTGAACACGCTGGCAAAGTTGAAGGTGTTGCCACCCGAGTCGTAGTTGGGCAGAAAGTTTTGGTCCCGGTAAGGCGTGTACACATAAAAGGCGCGAGGCTCCAAGGTTTGCAACCAAGCGCGGTCAAACAAACGGTGCGTACGTTCAAAAGTAATGCCAGAGTCCAAACTGAACGTTGGCACTGTCACGCTTGCGCTGGTTTGTGCTTGATGACCGAGGTAAAAGCTGTTGCTGGGTAGGCCGCCGTCAAACTGGTAACTGCGACCATGCAGTTGCATCTTGGGTGTGAGATAGCCATAAGCATTGGTGAATGGACGGCTGAGCTGCAGCGCAGCCACACTTCGGTTCGCGTTAGGTGCACAGTTGTACAAACCGCTGTTGGCACATTCAAACTGGCGGGCTGACTCAAATCGCGTCAAGTCGCCTTGAATGCTGAAGTCAAACCCTGCGACATTGCTGCGTTGCATGCGGGCAATCAACTGAGGCACGCGGTCAAAAGGTGGCGTGATGCGGTTGCTGGTATCGGCCAAGTCTTGCAAGGTTTGCCATTTTTGAGCGCGCAGGCTGGTGCTAAACACCCCATCGGTCCAGTTCAGGGACGCGTCATTGGCCAACAAGCGTTGAACGCCACTGTTGTTGATCAGGGAGAAATCTTTCCAGTAATTGTCATCACTCACCCGATTGACATTCAGGTTCAAGCCCAGCATGCCTCCTGCGTAACTCGGATTGATCAAGCCAATGTGTTTGAACTGCAGTCCCCAGCGACGCTCACTGCGCAACAAGTCCTTCTCCATATAGTCCAAGCGCGCTTCGCCGCCAAATGGCCGGTCTGGGGACAGGCTCTCGAGGTAGCGAAACTCACTGCCTAAGCGCAAGCCACGGCGAGTCCAGTAAGTGGGAAAAAACGTGATGTCCCGATTGGGCGCCAGGTTCACGTAATAAGGTTGGGTGTATTCAACGCCACCGATGTTGTCTACGCCGATGGTGGGTGGCAAAAAGCCAGACTTTCGCTCCTCCGTCAAAGGAAAGTCCACATTCGGGATCGGCAAGATGGGCACATCTTTAAAGATCAGTGCAGCCCCTTCGGCCAACCCGACGTTGCGGTCTGAATCCAAGGTGATTTTGTCTGCCTTGAAAAACCAATCCGGTAACCAATCTGGACCGGGTTTACGTTTGCACGTGGTGAGATCTGCTTTGTGCATCACTGTGCGCGCACTGTCGATGAAGTCAATCCGCTCGGCCTTGCCATAGGCGTTGTTCTTGAGCAGTTGGTAGCTTGGCCGCGTGAAAAAGCCTTCAAACGCATCCAAACGAATGTCCAATTCGGGCCCTTGGTACACGTTGCCGGAACGGTTGATGGTGACGTTGCCGCGCGCTTGCGCCAAGTCTTGCACCGGGTCGTAGTCCACCTTGTCGGCTTTGAGCAAGATGTTGCCGCGGCGAATCATCACGTTGCCTTCTAGCACCGTCTTCACATCGGTCTGACCGCTCAAGCTGTCACTCTGAATAAAGGTGGGCGACTGCTTACGTACTTCGTCAGGAATCACCTCTTGCAACACGCTGCTGCGCTTCAACGACAAAGCTGGGGCATGCGCAGTCTGTGCCAATGCGCAAAAGCTCACGCTCATCACACCACCCAGCAAGCCCAGCACCCACCGACAAGGCAAACGTGAGACAAGGGGATACGCAGGCAAAGACATGAACGCGAGACAAGCTTTCAAAAAGCGACGCCCTGGTCACACGCTCCAAAGAACGGTGTGCAAAGCTGGTTTGTAGAATTTGGATTATCCATGAGCACACCCCCTACCCTCGCGCCTTCGGGCCCATCTACCCCTGCGGCCATCGAATGGTCGCAGCCCGAGCGGCATGCCGCTTTCACCCAATGGCTCAACGCCCAAGTGGCGGGTCATGGCGTGCAGCCCACCACGCTGCGTGCCGCATCGGCTGACGCCAGCTTTCGGCGCTACTTTCGGGTGGACACTTCCGCAGGTTCATGCATCGTCATGGACGCGCCGCCCGACAAAGAAAACTGCCAGCCCTTTGTGCATGTGGCGCGCTTGATGCAAGACGCGCAGCTGTTGGTGCCGCGCATCTTGGCGTGGGACGAGCCACAGGGCTTCATGCTGCTCGACGACTTGGGCGCACAAACCATGATGGAGGTGATCAACCCCAGCCAGCCACAAGCCAACCATGACTTGTACATGCGCGCCATCGATGCCTTGTTGGCGTGGCAGCAAGCCAGCCGACCAGACTTTTTGCCGGCGTACGACGAGGCCTTGCTGGCACGCGAGTTGTCGCTGTTTCCCGATTGGTACCTGGCCCAACACCGCGGTGTGCAGCTCGACACTGCTCAGCGTGACATGCTGGCGCGCACCTTTCAAACCATCGTGCAGCGCAACCTGGCGGCACCTTGTGTGTATGTGCACCGCGACTTCATGCCGCGCAACCTCATGATGCCGCACGACCCCAGCGAGCCACGCCTGGGCGTGCTGGACTTTCAAGATGCGGTCTACGGCCCCGTGAGTTACGACATCGCCAGCCTCATGCGCGATGCGTTTTTGAGCTGGGACGAAGACTTTGTGCTCGATGTCACTATCCGCTACTGGGAGCGCGCACGCAAGCTGGGGCTGTTGGACCACGACGGGTGGTCGCAAGACTTCGGTGAGTTTTGGCGTGCGATGGAGTGGATGGGCTTGCAGCGTCACCTCAAGGTGGCCGGCATCTTTGCGCGCCTGACCTTGCGCGATGGCAAAGCCAAATACCTGGCCGACGCGCCGCGATTCATTGGTTACATCCGATCCACCGCCAGCCGCTACAGCGAGCTCACGCCCTTGTTGCGTTTGATCGACAAGGTCGAAGGCACCGAGCCTGCGCTCAGCCTGGCCTATCCCAAACTCACGCCCCGCTCTGGCGGGGTCGCGTGAGCATGGCGCGTTTCCATTGCCCCCTGCCGCTGGCCAGCGGCACCACCCTCGATTTACCTCCCACCGCCGCCCGCCACGTGCAAGTGCTGCGCATGCAGCCAGGACACGCGCTGACCTTGTTCAACGGCGAAGGGGGTGAGTTTGCCGCTGAGGTTGAGTACATGGGTCGTAGCGATGTGCGCGTGCGTGTGGGCGAACACCATGCCACCGAATGTGAAGCCACGCGCCATGTACACCTGGTGGTGGGCATGCCCGCCAATGAGCGCATGGACTGGTTGGTTGAAAAAGCCACCGAGCTGGGCGTGACCCGCATCACCCCCGTGATGACCGAACGCAGCGTGGTGCGCTTGACGGGTGAGCGTGCCGACAAAAAACTCGCGCACTGGCAAGCGGTCGCGGCCAGCGCGTGTGAGCAATGTGGGCGCAACCGCCTGCCGCTGATCGACGCGCCTGAGCGCTTGGACGCGTGGTTAGCCCGCCTTGCCAAGACGCCGCCACAGGGGCCACAGGTGCATGCGGTCTTGTCTTTGCACCCCAGCAGCCAGCCTTTGGGTGCCTTGCTGGCGCAGCACAGCGGGGCAGACAAAAGCCCCACCTGGGTGTTGCTGAACGGTCCGGAAGGCGGTTTGAGCGACGCCGAAGACGCCGCCGCCCGCGCTCAGGGTTTTGTGGCTTTGAGCCTAGGGGCGCGCGTGTTGCGCGCTGAGACGGCGGCCTTGGGGGCGCTGGCGCGGCTCACGCTGGCATAGCCGCCATCACCTGCGCCACCGCGGCGGTGAGCTTTTTGGCGTAGGGCACATGCAAAAACTCATTCGGCCCGTGGGCGTTGCTCTTGGGGCCCAGCACGCCGCACACCATCATTTGCGCCTTGGGGAAACCGCGACTGAGCATGTTCATCAGCGGGATCGTGCCGCCTTGGCCGATGTAGCCACAGGGCGCACCGAAGTGCGCTTGGCTGGCAGCGTTCAAGGCGCTGTCAAACCACGGCGCGGTGTCAGGCGCATTCCAACCATTGGCTGAGCCTTCGGCGTGGAAGGTCACGCGCGCTTGGTACGGCGCGTTGTCTTCCAACAGGGTTTTGAGTTCTTGCACCGCTTGCGCAGCATCCACGAGTGGCGGCAAACGCAGACTGAGCTTGAAGGCGGTGGACGGGCGCAGCACATTGCCGGCGTCTTTGAAGGCGGGCAAGCCCTCGGCGCCGGTCACGCTCAGGGTGGGCACCCAGGTGCGTTGCAACAGCGCTTGCAGCGGGTCTTGGGTCATGGGCAGGGTGACCAGCGTGGCACCGCCACAGTCGTGGTGGGCCCAGGGGAAGCGTTGGTACAGCTCGTCGCCCAGCAGCGCCGCTGTGGCGCGTGCTTGGGCCAAGCGCTCGGGCGGTACTTCCACATGAAAGCTGGCGGGCAGCAAACGACCGGTGGCGCTGTCTTCCAGTCGGTCCAGTACTTGCCGCATGATGCGAAAACTCGACGGCACCACGCCCGACGCGTCGCCCGAGTGCACGCCTTCGCTCAGCACCTCCACCTTCAACACGCCGCTGGCCATGCCGCGCAAGCTGGTGGTGAGCCACAGTTGGTCGTAGTTGCCCGCGCCACTGTCGAGGCACATCACCAACCCCACGTTGCCCAGCCGCGTGCGCAGCGCGTCCACATAGGGCAGCAAGTCGGCCGAGCCGCTTTCTTCACAAGTTTCAATCAGGCCCACGATGCGCGGGTGGGTGGCGCCTTGGGCCTTGAGCGCTTGGATGGCAGCGATGCTGGCGTACACCGCGTAGCCGTCGTCGGCTCCCCCGCGACCGTAGAGCTTGCCGTCTTCGTACTTGGGTGTCCAAGGGCCGAGGTCTGAGCGCCAGCCGCTGAACTCGGGTTGTTTGTCCAAGTGGCCGTACATCAGCACGGTTTCGCTTTGGCTGTGGCTGGCGCGCGTGGCCGCCACCTCAAAAAACAGCACCGGCGTGCGGCCCGGCAAGCGCACGATCTCCAGCGTCAGGCCCGCCACCTGTTGTGCCAGCACCCAATCTGCGGCACGTTGCACCACGGTGTCGATGTGACCGTGTTGTGCCCAGTCGGCATCAAATGCGGGTGACTTGGCGGGAATGGCGATGTAGTCGCTGAGCTGGGACACGATGTCGCGGTCCCACGCTTGGGTGACGGATTGCAAAACTTGCGCGCCATCCAGCGCGGCGTTGGGAACTCGGGCATTCATACAAACACTCCTCGCGTGGCAACACGCATCAACAAACCGGTGGGGTGAACGCGTGCGCGTCACCCCCGCTGAAACTTGAACACGGCGGTGCCTGCTCGCAGGTTGGGCCATACCGACACGCGCACGCCGTTCTGCAGACCAAAGGCGTCCAGCAGGTGCAAGCCATTTTTGGTGGCCAGCACCTCAAAATCGGCAAAGGTTCCGACGCGGATGTTGGGGGTGTCGTACCACTGGTAAGGCAGACGCTTGGTCACCGGCATGCGGCCTTGCAACACGCTCAAGCGGTTGGGCCAGTGCGCAAAGTTGGGGAACGAGACGATGCCCAAACGGCCCACGCGTGCGGTTTCGCGCAGCATGGTTTCGGCGTTGCGCAGGTGCTGCAAGGTGTCGATTTGCAGCACCACATCGAAGGACTGGTCGCCAAACAAGCTCAGGCCTTGGTCGAGGTTGAGTTGCAACACATTCACGCCGCGTTGCACGCAGGCATGCACATTGGTGTCGTCGAGCTCGACGCCATAGCCGGTGCATCCGCGGTGTTGCTGCAAATGCGCCAGCAAAGCGCCGTCGCCGCAGCCCAAGTCAAGCACCCGGCTGCCATGTGGCACCAAGGCTGCAATCGCTTGCAAGGTGCGTTGTTGGGTGTCGTGCGTCATGCGGCACCTCCCGCGTGCATCGTCTCTTGGGCGATGCGGTCAAAGTAAGAACGCACCACGTTCATGTAGCGTGCATCGTCCAGCAAAAACGCATCGTGGCCATGGGGCGCGTCAATCTCGGCGTAACTCACATCGCGTTGGTTGTCGAGCAGGGCACGCACCATCTCGCGGCTGCGTGCGGGCGAGAAGCGCCAGTCGGTGGTGAAACTCACCAACAAAAACTTGGCGGCGGTGCGCGCAAAGGCGGCCGACAAATCACCGCCGTAGCTGCGCGCGGGGTCAAAGTAGTCCAGCGCGCGCGTGATCAGCAGGTAGGTGTTGGCATCGAAGTACTCGGCGAACTTGTCGCCTTGGTAGCGCAGGTAGCTCTCGATCTGGCATTCGATGTCCTGCGTCGTATACGCATATTCGGTCGACCCGGTGCGCAATTCACGCCCGAACTTCTCGTTCATCACGTCGTCGCTTTGATAGGTGATGTGCCCTATCATGCGCGCCAGCCGCAGGCCGCGGGCCGGCACCACGCCGTGCTCATAGAAGTGGCCGCCGTGAAAGTCGGGGTCGGTCACTATGGCGCGGCGCGCGACTTCGTTAAAG
>CANFYL010000032.1 GCA_947451285.1 Comamonadaceae bacterium | reverse complement strand
GACGCAACACAAAGCAACTGGATGTTCTTTGCGCCGAGTTTGGTCAACAGCGGTGGCCTGAGCAACTACATCAGCAGCAAGAACTACCTGAGCTTTGGCAGCAAGACCTTGACGCCTGCGATGGGGTTTTGGGTGAATAAGCCTTGAGAATTTGAGGGGTCAGTGACTGAACTTTGGCGCGCGCTTTTCCACAAATGCACGCACGGCTTCGTGGTGATCGGGCGTCATGTGGGCAATGGCTTGGTAGCCTGCGGACAATTCCAGCAAAGACTCCAATGAGCTGCGTTCACCTTCACGCAGCAAGCGCTTGGTCATACGCAGAACACCACCGGGGTTGACCACAATTTTGGCGGCGAGTTTGCGCGCTTCGTCCAGCAGTGTGTCGTGCGCCACCACACGCGATACCAAGCCGCATGCAAGCGCTTCTTGTGCGGTCAAAGCCTCACCGGTAAATGCCATTTCACTGGCTTTGGAAATGCCCACTACCCGTGGCAGTAACCAAGCGCCGCCATCCCCAGGCACGATGCCCACTTTGACAAAACTCTCGGCAAAGGTAGCTTTGTCCGAAGCGATGCGCATGTCACACATGCAGGTCAAATCCAAGCCCGCACCAATTGCAGGACCATTGATGGCTGCAATGACTGGAACATCTAAGTTGTAGAGGGCTTTGGGCAAACGCTGAATGCCGTTGCGGTATTCCTCGCGGATGGTGTCGGGCGACAACTGTTCGTTGAAAAACCGTTGCATGTCTTTGACGTTGCCGCCTGAGCTGAACACGGGGCCTGCGCCGGTCAAAATCACACAGCGGATCGCTGGGTCCAAGCGTATCGCCTCACAAGCTTGCACAAACTCTTGCACGGCAGTGTTGCCCGTGAGCGCATTGCGCGTCTCGGGTTGATTCATGGTCAAGATCAAGACGGCGCCTTCGCGCTCAGTTTTTAAAAATTGGGTCATGGTTTTTCCTATCTGAATTCAAACGATTGCGTCGGTGGCACTGCGAAGCACGTCGAGCGCCAAGCCACTGCGCTGGTTGACCAATTCTTGTCCCAACACCGTATGCCAATACGACTCCGAGCCACCGGTTTGACGCCAAGCGTGCAAGCGGCGGGTGAAGAGTTGTAGGTCGAACTCGTGTGTAAACCCAATCGCGCCGTGAATCGAATGGCTCAAGCTCGCAACTTCCAATGCCGCTTCGCTGGTTAGTGCTTTGGCGACAGCCACACGCACAGGGTCTGGTGTGGCCGTGTCACTGGCGCAACCAAGTTGTGCCGCCATATGGGCGGCAAAGCTGTGTTCGGCCATCACGCTGAGTTGGTGTTGAATGGCTTGAAACTTCCCTATGGGTTTGCCAAACTGAATACGGTCATTGGCGTATTGCAAGGTTTTGTTGAACACTGCCAACAAAGCGCCAGACAGCTGTGCAGCATTGATGCATGCCAGCAACAAGTGGGTGTCTAGGCGCTCCGGTAATGGTTTGACCGTTGCCATGTGTGATGCCGACCATTGCAAATTAGCATCCAGCACAAAGCCAGCAGGTGAATGCCGAGCGTCTTGGGTGAGCAGTAACCAAGAATGGCTTGCATCGCTCACCAACACGACATCGCTGACTCGTCCGAGTTGAACGCCAGCACACACCAAGCCGCCATCAGCCAGCACATGGCCTTGCGCAAGTGTGATGCGCCCTTGGGCACTTGCATGCAAGCCATGCTGTGCCAATACACTCCGTGCCACCATGGTCTCCGCCAAGGGCACAGGCAGTGTGAAGCGTCCGCACAAAGCCATCACGCTCAGCACCTCATGCCATGACAGACCTGAACCGCCTTGGGCCTCTGGTACCAAAGCATCGGCAAAACCAGAGTTGTCAATCTGCGCCCACAGGGCCGCTGCATCGCCTGATTGCTCAATCTGTCGAACCACCGCTGGGGGGCATTGGTCTTGCAGGAGTTGACGCAGTGCGTCTGCCAATAAATCTTCCATCAGGTGCCTTTCAACGCAGACCTAAGCCGCGCGCGATCATGCCGCGCAAGATATCTCGTGTACCACCGCGCAGCGAATAAGAGGGCGCCACTTGTGTCACATAGTTGAGGGTTTGAAGCAGCTCCACAGGTATGTGCGTTGTCTCGCGAGAGAACAAATCATCGGCAATCGCCGCAGGAATGAGTTGCTCCACGCCCGTGCCCAGGTCTTTGATCAAGGCCGCCTCAACCACCGGGCTTTCGCCACGGGTGAGCTTTTCAGTGATGGCCACCGACATGGCACGCAAGGGGGCGAGCTGGCTGACAATTTTTCCGGCCAAACGCACAGCGTCTGGTGTGCGTCCCTGGGGCGTGCGAACAAAGGCCAACCATTGGTCAAACAACACAATGCTGGAGTACAAGCGCTCTGGGCCGCTGCGCTCAAACGCCAACTCGGCGGTCACTTGCTCCCAGCCTTGGCCTTCGGCGCCAATCAGTGCATCGTCATGAAGCTGCACGTTGTCAAAGAACACTTCGCAAAAATGGCTGTCGCCCGACAGGTCGGTGATGGGACGCACCGTCACACCCGGCAACTTTAAATCCACAATCACTTGCGACAGGCCTTTGTGGCGGTCTTGTGCATCGCCCGAGGTGCGCACCAAAGCAATCATGTAATGGCAATGGTGGGCATTGGTCGTCCATATCTTTTGGCCACTCAGCGACCAACCCTTGTCAGTTTTGACGGCGCGTGTTTTGACGCTGGCCAGATCAGAGCCGGAATTGGGCTCGCTCATGCCAATGCAAAAAAACGATTCACCCCGACAAATTGGCGGCAGATAAAACTGCTTTTGCGTGAGGGTGCCATATTTCAAAATCAACGGGCCACTTTGGCGGTCTGCAATCCAGTGCGACCCCACCGGGGCACCAAAGTTCAAAAACTCTTCCACCAACACAAAGCGCGCAAAAGCACTGCGCCCGCCACCCCCATATTCTTTGGGAAAGGTGATGCCCAGCCATCCGCGCTGACCCAAGGCAAGGCTGAACGCAGGGTCATAGCCTGACCATGACTTGGCGCGAATGTGCGCAGGCACATCGCGCATGGCCTCGCTTAAGAAGGCGCGTACTTCGGCGCGCAAGGCCTCATCCTCAGCAGGAATGCGGGAGAGGTTGAGTGAATCCAGAGTGCTCATCCCAATACGCCTTGTTGTTGTAGTTCATTCATCGCCACCTCAGACAGTCCCAGTACATCACGCAACACCTCTCGCGTGTGCTGTCCCAATTGAGGGGGTGTGGTCCGGTATTGCACCGGAGTGTCAGACATGCGAATGGGGCTGGCCACCAAAGGAATATCGCCGGCTACGGGATGCGTCATGGTGAACTGCATGCCACGGGCTTGCACCTGCGGGTCGGCAAACACATCGGCCAAGGTGTTGATCGGCCCACAGGGCACGCCAACTTGTTCAAACACGCCAATCCATTCGCGGGTGGTGCGCATGACGGTGGCTTGTCGCATCAAGGGAATCAAAATATCGCGGTGTATGACCCGTGCTTGGTTACTGGCAAAACGTGCATCAGTGGCCCACTCGGGTTGGCCGATGGCTTGGCAAAACTTGCTGAACTGGCCGTCGTTGCCAATCGCCAAAATCATGTAGCCATCCGCGGTGGGAAAGTCTTGATAGGGAACGGTGTTAGGGTGTGCATTGCCCATGCGCGTGGGGGACTTGCCACTATAGAGGTAGTTCATGCCTTGGTTAGCCATGCACGCCACGCCCACATCCAGTAAAGCCAGGTCAATGTGTTGGCCTCGTCCTGTCTGTTCGCGTGCGGCCAAGGCCGCCAAGATGGCGGTACTGGCATACAGGCCCGTCAAAATGTCGGTCAAGGCTACGCCCACTTTCATCGGGCCTTCGCCGGGCTCGCCGTCTTGACGTCCGGTGATGCTCATCAACCCCCCCATGCCTTGAATCAAAAAGTCGTAGCCTGCGCGGTGCGCATAGGGGCCAGTTTGTCCAAAGCCCGTGATCGAGCAATAAATCAGCCGTGGGTTGATGGCTTGCAGGCTGGCGTAGTCCAAGCCGAAGTGCGCCAAACTGCCGACCTTGAAGTTTTCAATCACGATGTCGCACTGCTTGGCCAATTCGCGAACCAAGGACTGACCTTGGGCCTGGGTGAAATCGATGGCGATCGATTGTTTGTTGCGGTTGGTGCACAAATAGTAGGCCGAGTCGCGCGTGGCTTGGCCGTCGTCGTCTTTGAGAAAAGGCGGGCCCCACAAGCGGGTGTCATCCCCGCTGCCCGGGCGCTCCACTTTGATCACATGCGCACCCAAGTCGCCCAAGGTTTGTCCGGCCCAAGGGCCTGCGAGCACCCGCGAGAGGTCCAGCACACGCACATGCGACAGCGCCCCAAGGGGCGCAGTGGATGTGGTCTCACTCATTGCTGCTCTACCTTGGCCTTGGTGACGATGCGTTTCCACAGTTGGATTTCAGCGTTTTGGAAAGCACGCATTTCTTCGGCGCCTCCACGCATGGTTTCAGCGCCTAATTTCTCGTAGAACTCGCGTGTCTCTGGCATGGCTTCGATCTTGCCAAGCAGGGCTGCCAGCTTGTCGGTTTCTGCTTTGGGTGTTTTGGCAGACACCATGGCGCCTACCCAGGTGTAGGCGGTGAAGTTGGGCAGGCCAGCCTCGATGGCCGTAGGCACGTTGGGCACTGCCGGCACACGCCGGTCGCTGGCCACGGCCAAGGCACGCAGCTTGCCCCCTTTGACCAACTCGGCAGCGCCCGTGATATCAGCAAACGCCATCTGAACGGTGCCAGAGGCTACAGCGGTCATGGCTTCGGACGCACCTTTGAACGGCACGTGAAACAGTTGCACGCCGGCCACGTCGTTGAAGAGCTCGGCCATCAGTTGGTAACCGGCAGAGCCGGATCCATAGTCGAGCTTGCCTGGTTGTGCTTTGGCTGCTGTCACCAAATCACCTACGGTGTTGTAGCTCGACTGCGCTGGCACCACCAGCAAAGCGGGTGCGCGCATCATCATTGAGAGCGGGGAGAAATCAGCCACCGGGTCATAGGGCAAGCTTTTGAACAACGCCACGTTCACCGCCAGCGTGGAATTGCTACCCACAAACACGGTGTAGCCATCGGCAGGCGCCGTCAACACACTGCGCACAGCAATGAAACCATTGGCGCCGGGTTTGTTGTCGACCACCACGGTTTGGCCAGTGAGCTCAGTGAACTTTTTAGCGAAGTAGCGCGCCGAGGTGTCGGTGCCACTGCCAGGTGGAAACGGCACCACAAACTTGACGGATTTAGCTGGAAAGTCTGCGGTTTGCGCCCATGCAGGTGACGCGGCGAAAACACCGAGTAACAAGCCAGCAGCGGTGAGTGTTTTGAAAAATAAAGTACGGTTCATGGGTGTTGTCTCCTTGGGGCCGTCAGTCGAGTGACGCGCCGGTCTGCTTGACAACCCGGTCCCAGCGCTCGAGCTCTGATTTGATGTAGTTACCGTATTCGGTGGGCGTGGAGCCCAGTGGCTCGGCACCTTGAATGGCCAATTTGGCGCGCACATCGGCAGAGCCCAGGGCCTTGATGACTTCCGTGTTCAAACGCTTGATGATCTCGGGCGATGTTTTGGCGGGCACCAATACACCTTGCCATGCACCGACTTCAAAACCGGGCATGATGGTTTCATTGAGGGTAGGCACATCGGGCAGCACACTGGTGCGCTTGAGGCTGGTCACGGCCAAAGCTTTGAGACGTTTTTCTTTGATGAACGGCAGCGCAGAGTTGATGGTGTCCGTGGTGAATTGGGTTTGCCCGGCCACCAAGTCGGTCAAGGCAGGTGCGCTGCCTTTGTAGGGGGCATGGACTGCGGTGAGGCCTTTGTCTTGCAGTATCAGGTGGGCGCCCAGGTGGGTGATGTTGCCATTGCCTGCCGAGCCATAGCTCAGTTTGTCGGGATTGGCCTTGGCGTATTGCACGAACTCTTGCACGGTGTTGACGGGCAGTGAGGGGTGAACCGCCAGTACCAGCGGAATGACCGCCGTCAAAGCCACGGGTGCAAAGTCGGCTCGCACGTCGTAGCTCATTTTTTTATACAAGGCAGGACTCAGGGCGACTGCTGAGGTGTTGTAGAACAGGGTGTAGCCATCCGAAGGAGCCTTGGACACGAGGTCGGCTGCAATGTTGCCATTGGCACCGGGTTTGTTATCAACCACCACAGGATGGCCCATTTGTTCTGTGAGCTTTTGCGCCAATACGCGCGCCACCAAGTCGGTCGGCCCACCCGGAGGAAATGCAATCACCATGCGAATCGGTTTGTCAGGGTAGTTGGCTTGCGCCATGGCTACGCCCGAGCCGAGCGTGGCCAAGGTCATGCTGGCGAGCAATAGCGTGCGACGGGTGGTGAGTTTCATGGGGTCTCCTGTTTTTTAAATAGGCGTAGGTATTGTGAGAGAGAGAAGATCGCGCGAGTAAGAGAGGCCCACGTGGCTCGCATCAGTTCGGTCGACCTGCCAGCAAACGTGTTGCGGTGTAGGTCATCACCAAGACATCGCGTTGGTTGAACACGCGAATGTTGGAGGTGACGATGGCGCGGTTTTTGGTCGATGTGGGGCGAACCTCTGTGACTTCGATCTTGGCGTGGATGGTGTCGCCCACCACAACAGGGGCCAGAATTTTTTGCGTCAGCTCCAGCATGGCCAAACCGGTGCCTTGGATCATGGTTTGCAAGATAAAGCCTTCGATCAAGGTGTAGGTCAGTGCGCCGGGTACGGGACGCCCTTGGATGGCACCACCCTCAAAGCCTTCTTCAATAAAGATGGCCTCCAACATACCAGTGCAAGAGATGAAGTTGACCAAGTCTGTTTCTGTGATGGTGCGGCGAAATGTGTCGAAGTGTTGGCCCACTGTAATGTCTTGCCAATAAAAGCCTTGGCCTAAGCGGATGGGGGCGTGCTGTGTCATAAAAAATCTCCATCAGGTCATGGGTGTTTTGGCAACTTGCACGGTGCCGCTGGCGATCCATGCCGCCACCGTGTCAGCAGGCACCCCCGCCTGCTCAAACACTGCAAGGGTGTGCTCGCCCAAGCGCGGCACTCCGCTGATGGGGGGACGTTCACCGTCAAACAGCACAGGAACGCCAGGAAAACGCAAGGCTCCCATGTCCGGGTCTTGCAGTTCGGAAAAAAATTGGGTGGCTTGCAAGTGTGGGTCGGTCTTGAGGTCTGCCAGGGCGTTCATGCGGGCTGCTGGAATTTCCAGGCGCTCACACAAAGTCAACCAATAAGCTGTGGTGTGCTGCGACACGATCTCACCCGTGAGTTCGTACAAGGCCTCAATGTGCGCGGTTCGCGCGCTCATACTGGCAAAGCGCGGATCACCCGCCAAGTCGTGGCGCGCCACACCCATAAAGAACTTTTGCCAATGCGCATTGGTGTAGGGCATCATGCAAATGTGGCCATCTAGGGTGCGATAAGGCCTGCGCCAGTCTGCCAGCACGCGCGGATAGCCGGGTGCCGACAAAGGCGGCTCAAAGTGTTCGCCGTAGAAGTTCTCCACCAAATTAAAGGCCACCATGGTCTCAAACATGGGCACTTCCACCATGCCGCCTTGGCCTGTGGCACGCTGCTTCGTCACGGCTGCCAGGATGGCCATGGCCGCCACCAAGCCGCTGGTTTTGTCGGCAGCAATGCTGGGAAAGTAGCGCGCCACGCCACTTTGCTGCGCCATGAGGGCTGCGTTGCCTGACAAGCCTTGGATGATGTCGTCATAAGCCGGCTTGCCACCATAGGGACCGGAAGCCGTAAAGCCGTGCAAACCAGCAAATACCAAACGAGGAAATTCAGCCATCAGTGGCTCGGGGTCTAGCCCTACAGCGGCCAGTTTTTGGGGCCGCATGCTGTGCATGAATACATCTGCAGTGGCAATGAGTTGGCGCAAGGCGTGGGGACCGTCTGATTTTTTGAGGTCAATCACCACGCTTTTTTTGTTTCGATTGACACCCAAAAACAAGGCCGACATGCCCGCTTCATGGCCAGGACCGGTGTGGCGTGTGGAGTCACCCTCGGGGGCCTCCACCTTGATCACCTCAGCGCCTAAATCAGCCAACCACTGGCTGGCATAAGGACCCATGACCACCACGCTGGCGTCTACGATGCGCAGACCTTGCAGAGGCAGTTGGCTCATGACGTGCCTTGCGCTTTCATGGCGCAACGATCAAGCGACATCGAGCCGCAATCTTTTTTCGTTCGCGAATTTCTTCGCAGTAGCGCATGGCACGGCGCTCACCCTCGGCGGACATCTTGATGAACACTGAGCACTTGAAGGCAATCTTGTCGCCGTCTGTTGCGCTGTCCCAAGCGGTGGCGCAGTGGCTCAAATCGGTGAAGTTGGGTTCTTCGCGCTTGTACATCAACAGCACAGCGTTTGGAACCTCAGAAAGTCTGATGGTGGGGTAGATGCTCTCTGCACTATTGGCTGAGCCAGCAAAGCTCAGCAGGGCGCAGGCAGTCAAAAAAAGAAAGCGTTTCATGGGCTGGGTGTCTAGGTGTGTGCGTTTGAGAATCCTTAAAGTTTAAGCTTTTGCCTTTGTCCCTAGGGCTTGAGGGCACGCGCTGTTTTGGCTGGTCCCTAGAATGCTTGCATGGCACTCCAACTTCCTTCCCTGAGCGCATTGCGAGCCTTTGAAGCCACGGCGCGTCACCTGAGCTTCACCCGGGCCGCTGTGGAGTTGCATTTGACGCAAACTGCCATCAGTCACCGCATCAAAGAGTTAGAAAACCTTCTCGGTGTGCAGCTGTTCACACGCCGCCCCAATGCCATTGCACTGACCGATGTGGGACGCACCTACCTTGAGCGCATTCGTCCAGCTTTGGCCCAAATTGCCGAAGCCACCAGCAACAGCACCTTGCATCAAGAAAACCATTTGACCGTGACGTGCCTGATCGCCTTTGCCATCAAGTGTTTGGTACCTGCCTTGGCTGACTTTCGGCGCCGTTATCCAGAAATCAACCTCAGCATCAAACCGACCTTCATGTCTTACGATGCCAGTCCGCAAGAGTTTGATGTGGCGGTGTGGCATGGCCTTGATGACTGGCCCGACTGGGACGCACAACAAATTTTGCGAGAAGAGAGTTTTCCGGTCTGCACGCCGCAGTTGTTGGCCAACAGCCCGCCATTGCGTGTACCTGCCGATCTGGCGCAACACACCATCGTGCGCACCACCTCGACCTTGATCACCGACGAGTGGTCGGCTTGGTTGAACTTGGCGGGCGAGGGCCCCACCCATTTTCAGCATGAGATTTCATGTGGCAGTTTGTTTTTGTCCATGTCAGCCACCTTGAATGGACTTGGGGTGGGCATGAGCCGCACGTCCCTGGTCCGCGAAGACATTGCGGCGGGGCGTTTGGTCGAGCCCTTCAAGGTCAGGCTGCCTTCTCAGTCGTCTTACTACGTGCTCAGCCACCCTGAGAAATCGCAGTGGGCCAAGGTCAAACTCTTCAAGGCGTGGGTGTTGGAGTACTTTGGCGCGCTCAGCCCTGACGCAACATGACCGCAGCCCTTTGCACGGCTTGCACAATTTCTGGATAGGCCCCACAGCGGCACAGATTGCCACTCAAGTGCTCCCGAATTTCTTCGTCACTGGGGTTGGGGTTGCGAGACAGCAAATCACGGCTCATCAAGATAAAGCCAGGCGTACAAAAGCCGCATTGAAACGCACCGCAGTCGATGAAGGCTTGTTGCACCGCATCGAGCGCGCCGTCGGGGTGGATTTCTTCTTCTATGGTGGTCACCTCGCAACCTTCGGCGGTGAGCGCCAGCGACAAGCAGCCTGAGACCGGCTGTCCGTCCACCATCACGGTGCACGAACCGCACAGACCTTGGCCGCAACTCTCGCGTGCGCCGTACAACTCGAAGCGGTTGCGCAGGGTTTCGAGCAAGGTTTCGTGGGGCGCAATGGCGGTACTGACGCGCTCACCATTGAGCGTGAAGTGAAGAGTGTGTGTGGCAGTGGTCATGGCATTCACGGGGTATCGAGGGGTTCACCACGGGCAGCGGCCATGGCACGGTAGATGGCTTCGGGTTTGAGGGGCATGCTGGTCAACCGTACGCCCACGGCATCTTCAATGGCTTCGGCCAAGGCCGAGGCCACGCCAAAGGTGGCACTTTCGCCAACGCCCTTCGCGCCAAAAGGGCCGTTGCTTTGTTGAGCTTGGGCCACCTCGTTGCCCATGGCTGGCGGAATGTCTTGCATGCCCGGAATTTTGTATTCCGAGAACGAGGCATTACGCAGTTGGCCGTTTTCGTCAAACACCATTTCTTCAAACATCGAGATGCCGATTTGCATGATGGCCGCACCACTGATTTGTGTTTCCACAATCTTTGGGTTGATGGGAGTTCCACAGTCGACCACGTTTTCCATGCGCAAAATCTTCACATGGCCTGTGTCGGTGTCTACCTCTACTTCAACACCACAAGCGCCCACCATCCAGTTGGGGGTGATGTTGTCTGACTGACCGTTCTCGTAATTGGGCGGCGTGTAGGCAGGGATAAAGCTGCCCACCCCAATCACATTGCCGGCTTGCATGCCAAATTTCTTTCTCAGCAACGTTGCGGCATTGGCCGCTGAGCTGTCGGCTTCGCCAACTTCATCGGCCAAGGCGCGCAGCTTGACCAGCACGTCTTCGGCCGCCAAGCGCACCGCATGCCCCATGTGAAATGTCGAGCGCGAGCCCAGTGTGGCCATGTCATAAGGCGTGACTTCGGTGTCAGGGCGTGAGACCTTGATTTTTTCAGCCGCAATGCCCAATACCTCGCCTGCCATCAAGGCGATGGCGGTGTCAGATCCTTGGCCCATTTCAACCGTGCTCGAGTAGACGATGCAACTGCCATCGCCTGACAAATTGATCATGGCCACGGAGGTGGTTGGTGCCACCACGGCTTTGAACCCCAGGCCGATCCCGCGACCACGGCGCAGCTTACCGGTGCCCCGTTCAAACGCTTGGTCCCAATTCATGCGACTGGCGGTGCGCTCGAGCACCAAATGCAATGCCGCTTCGTGCATGATCGTGCCGGTGGCTTGCGGACGACCATCACGCAAGAAGTTTTTCAGGCGAAATGCCACTGGGTCCATCTTGAGCGCGCGCGCAATGATGTCGGACTGGCTCTCGTAGGCCCACACCAGCTGCGGTATGCCAAACCCACGAAATGCGCCTGCCGGTGGCAGGTTGGTGTAGACCGCGTACGAGTCCACTTTCACGTTCTCGATGTCGTAGGGCCCGGGCGCCGTGAAGCCAGACTTTTGCGTCACGCGTGGGCCAATGTCGGCGGCGGCGCCGCCGTTCCACCACACTTCGCATTCGCGTCCGGTGATGGTGCCGTCTTTGCGCACCGCCGTCTTCATGCGGAACGTGCTGGCATGCTTGGTGATGGTGAAAAACTGCTCTTCCATGGTCAGGGCAATCTTGACCGGGCGGCGCGTCATGAGTGCCAGTGCCGTGACCAGTGCTTCGAGCTTGATGTAGAGCTTGGCGCCAAAGCCGCCACCCAGGGTGCCGGTGCGAACCCGAACTTGGTTTTCTTGCCAACCCAACAGTCTGGCAATTTCGATGCGAACAAACGATGGACTTTGCGAGGCCGTGTGAATCGTGATCTGTTGATGTCCAGGTTCTGCGATCGACACCATGGGCTCCATCGGTGTGTGCATCACCTGCTGGGTACGGAAGGTGTGCTCAAACACATGGTCTGCTTCAGCAAATGCTTTGTCGACATCGCCGCGCTTGAGGTGAAAGTCCAATGCAATGTTGGTGTTGGTGCGACCCGCCAGATGCTTGAGGTCGGGGAAGGTGCCCGCGGGCTTGAGCCGCTCGTGCACGATGACCTCTGACTTGCCAGCTTGCACCTCGTCAAACACGGCTGGCAACTCTTCGTAGTCGACCATGATCAGCGCACAGGCTTCTTCCGCAATGTGCGGGTCATCCGCCAACACCACGGCCACGGGTTCGCCCACATAGTGCACTTTGCCCAGCGCCAGGATGGGCTGGTCGTGAAAAGCCGGTCCGTAGTAGGGATCTGGAATGATGCGCAAGATGTCTTGCCCTGTGACCACCGAATGCACGCCAGGCAGTTTGGCGGCAGCGCTCACGTCAATGGCACGGATGTGACCATGGGCCACAGTGCTGCGAAAGATCTTGCCCGTGAGCATGCGTGGCAACACCAGGTTGTGGGTGTAGTCGGCTTTGCCTGTGACCTTTGCGTGTGACTCCACACGCGACACCGATCGACCGACTTGTCCTTGAGGATTGGTTTTAAAAGTGGTGGTGCTCACGGTGCAATCCCCTCATGCGCTGCGCCCAATGCCTGCCGCACGGTGCGGCCGATGTAGGTGCGCAGCAACTGTTTCTTGTAACTGGCGGAGCCGTGGGTGTCGCCCACGATGTCGAGCGAGGCTGCAGCGGCAGCGCCGGCTTCGCTCAGCACTTTGTCGTTGGGCTTTGCGCCACGCAACAAGTTTTCAACCGACACCAAGCGGGTGGGTTTGTCCATCACGGCGCCCAAAACCAAGCTGACTTCGCCCAAGCTACCGTCATTTGCCAGCGTCAGCGACACCGCCAAGCCTAAGGCTGGCCAGTCATGCTTCACCCGGGTGGTGACCTTGCTGTAGGCAGCTCGTTTGGAGCCCATAGGCGGCACCACCACTTTGGCAATCAATTCATTGCGGGCCAACGCCACTTCGTAGTAGCCGATGTGCAGCGCTTCGATGGGAACCACCCGTTCTCCTTGGGGCCCTAAGACCACCGCATGCGCGTCCAGCGCAGACAAGATGGGTGGCAAGTCCATGTGTGGATCGGCATGCGCCATGCATCCACCCACTGTGGCCACGTTGCGCACCCGCACATTGGCCAAGTTGTGCAAAGCACCGGTCAACACCGGCCAGCCTTGTTGTACCAAGCTCGAATGCTCGAGCGCCGACAAACGCGCCAAACCACCCAAGTGCAAATTGCCTTGGGCATCGACACGAATTTCGGAATGTACGGACTCCACGCGGTCTAAAAAAACCAAGCGGGTAGGGCGCAACACGCCCACCTTCATCATCTGAATCAGCGCTGTGGCACCGCCTACGGGCAGCACATGGGGGTCATCGGGGTCGAGCAGGGCAACAGCCTGGGACAGGCTTTGCGGCCGAACAAAGTCAAAAGGTGTCATAGGTCCTCAATAGAAAGAGTGGCAGCGCCCTCAAGCGCGAGCCGAGCACTGGGCGATGAGTGCACGCAACTCGCTGGCCACCCGTGCAGGCACTTCGAGAGGCGTCAAATGTCGGGCGCCGTCGATCACATGCAAGCTGGCCTGTGCTATGCCGTCTTGAATGACTTGCGCCATGGCCAAGGGTGTGGCGTAGTCTTGTTCTCCCACCACCACCGTCGTGGGCACCCGAATGTGTGGCAGCGCAGCGCGTGCATCGAACGCACCCAGCATGTGGCAAGTGTTGGCAAAGGCTTGGCGGTCATTGGCCAAAAATGTTTCCACACTGCTTTGGAGCACCGGCGTGGATTGCGCCCTGAACGCATCGCTGAACCAGCGCGAGAGTTGAAACTCCACCATGGGCTCCAGTCCCTCAGACAACGCGCGCTTGGCACGGCCGTCCCAATCTTGTGGCGCTGTGTCGCCATACCAAGCGGTGCTGTCGAACAAGCCCAAACCCAACAGGCGATCGGGGTGGTCTGCGGCAAACTGCAAAGTCACACAGCCGCCCATGGAGGCACCGGCTACCACAGCCTGTGGCCAACCGATGGCGTCTAAAACTTCGCTCACGTCTTGTGCAAAACGCTGACTGGTGTAGGGGCCTGCGGGCTTGTCTGACTCGCCGTGGCCTCGACAGTCCAGCGTCAGCACATTCACCTCGCCTTCCAACTCGGCCACCACAGACGCCCAAAAGTGGCGGTCCATGCCCAAGGAGTGCAGCAGCACCAAACGCGGCTTGTCGGGGCCCGCGTTGGATAAGCTGCAGGCGATGGTGGCGCCGTCAGAGGCCTGGATGCGTTGATCTTGCATAGGGGTACTCATTCGGGTTTGATTTGTGCGCGCTGAACCACTTCTTTGTAGCGCTGCGCATCCATCTTGATGCGCTTGGTGAAATCGGCAGACGACATGCCGCCCAGTTCGGCCCCTGCGCTGGCAAAACGTTTTTGCATGTCCGGGTTCTCGAGAGTTTTCACCACCTCGGAATACAGCTTGGCCACCACTGCACTGGGCACGCCTTTGGGCGCAAACAAACCGACCCAGTTGGACGCATCCACGCGGGGAATGCCGCTTTCGTTGGCGGTGACCCAGGTCTTGTCAAAGCTCGAACGTTTGGCTGTGGTCAGGCCAATCACCTTGACGCGACCGGAGGAGAGATGGGGCAACACGGCCGGCACGGCCACCACACCCAGCTGCACTTCACCCGAAGCCACAGCACCCACCGCAGGTGCGCCGCCCTTGTAGGGAATATGCTGCATCTTCACGCCGCTCTCCATCGCCAGCCATTCGCCCGCCAAGTGGTTCACACTGCCGTTGCCCGGTGATGAAAACGACAACTTACCCGGGTTTTTGCGCTCTTCAGCGATCATTTCTTGAAAGGTGTTGAAAGGCGCTTGGCTGTTGGCCACCAGCAGCATGGGCGTGTCGCTGACCATGGTGATGGGTTGGAAGTCGTGTTCCAACTCATAGGGGATATTGGGAAACAGGGCCGGGTTGACCGCAAACTCGCCCGAGTGCGCCATCAGCAAGGTGTAGCCGTCGGGTGTGCTTTTGGCGGCTGCCGTGACAGCAATAAAGCCGTTGCCGCCTGGGCGGTTTTCCACAATGAAGTTCCACCCCAAGCGTTCGGTCATTTTTTGCGTCAGCAAGCGCGCAGTGACATCCACCACACCGCCGGGGGCAAAGGGCACCAGCACGCGAATTGGCTTGGCGGGGTACTCTTGTGCTTGGGCTGGCAAGCACCAAGCTGCAACGCTCAACGACACCGCCAGCGTCTTGAAAAGTAAGGTTCTTTTATTCATCGAAGTCTCCTTGCCATTTGATGTAAAGCATGATCTTCGGTGCATAGAGCGCAACAGGCAAACGACAAAAAAACAGCGCACCCATGAAAATATGTCATGAGTTCTTAAGTATTTGTATTTGGCCTTTTCGTGAAGTTGAGGTGTAAAAAATAATAATTTATCGAATTTAAAATAATTGTTAATTTATGAGAATTTTTAGGATAATTTGATAAAACCTTCAAAAGCTTGTTTTCTGCAGGGCAAGCCTTCCGTCACTGAATACGAGCGATCCCATGTTGTCTTGCCCAAATTTCACAAAAATCAGACGCTCCAAAAAATGGATCCTTGTGAGCATCTTGTTTGTGTCCGTTTCCCTGGCTCAAACAGCCGCATCAGACACCACCACCACAAGCACTGCGTCAACCGTGACGGCATCAACCGTCACCCTGAGTTTGAACAAGGGATGGAACTTGATTGGCACTGGGGGCGTTCAGGCGTTTTCTGTGGGCAATTACTTTTCTGATTCCAGCAAGGTCGTTTCGGTGTGGAAGTGGATCAGCAACCAGTCCCAATGGGCTTTTTTCGCCCCCAGCCTATCTGCCAGTGCACTGGTCACCTATGCTGACACCAAGGGGTATGCGGCACTCGACGGCATCAACGGGGCGGATGGGTTCTGGGTCAATGCAACGCAAGCACATAGCGTCACCTTACCTTTCAACGGCGCTTACAAAGCCATCAACCACCGTGCCAGCTTGGTGGGTGGGTGGAACTTGGTGGCCGACGGCGAAACCGGCTTGATGCCTGTTCAATTCAATAACCGATTGACCCAATACTCTGGCAGCACGCCACCTACGGTAGGCCTAGACACCACCACCTCCGTATATCAGGCCAACCTCACCAGCCTTTGGGCTTGGGATACGGTCAATTCCAATTGGTTTTTTTATGCGCCAAGCTTAGATAGGGACCAAACGCTCACGGCTTACACCCAGAGCAAGGGCTATTTGGACTTTGCCAGCAATAACAAAACGCTTGGCCCCGGTGTAGGGTTTTGGGTCAATGTGCCCAGTGCGTCAATCACCAACACCACAACAATATCTACAACTTCAACCTCTTCGTCCTCATCGACCACATCTTCCACGGTGGCCTCAACCACCACCACCACGGTCAAGTCGGGTACCTGTATGCAACTGCTTGGAACGTCTGGGGACGACACCTTCAACCCGATAGGTTTTTGTCATCAGGAGCTCACCTTGAGCCCCGGCAACAACACCTTCAATTTAGGGCTGGCGCGTAACTTCCAGTTCAACTTATCACCCGTCAATTTCACGCCGAGCACCGGTGCGTCAGTCAACTTAACTTCCAACACCGTCACAGCCAATGGCTTGCAGCTTAAGCCTCGCAGCATCAACAACGGCTACGGTGGCACAGACACCATCAATTTTGCTGACTCAGTCAGCAATTACATGATGTATTTCTGGAGCAGTCCAAAAAATGATTACTTCATCAAAGATGCCGGAACGGTGTATTGGGATGTTGTGCCCAATTCAGGCCATGACACCATCATCTCTAACGGGGGCTCGCTGTCCATTGACCTATTTGATTTTGTCAATACCAACATCACGATCAGCGGTAGTTCGGGAACTATCAAGCCCGATGACAACACCACCGTGGATTACATAGGGGTGAATGCATGGGACTTCTGGAATGGCAGTTACAACATCACCGCAGCTGCTTCTAACCTCGCGTTCACATTTTGGAATAACACAAATAACTCTAATTTTGTTCACCAATATGTTCGTGGCGGCGGGAGCTACCAGAATTTCAATTTAGCGACTAGCAAGCTGGTTGTCCATATTCTTGACTTCAACAGCACAAACAAGTTAAGCGCCAACTTTTTGGGAAATTGGGGCGGCAACTCCATCACCTCTGACTTGATTGAGCAGTCGATTACCCTCGCCAACGACACCAGTGCCAACACCACCACGGTCAGCTTTACCAATAACAATTCGAGTAACTCTGGCACGTATGGTGTTTCATCTTTTGTGGTGAATGGCATCTACAACTCATACACCATCAACGTTGACAACACGGTATCTTTGAATTTAACGCCTCAAACCATTACTTTCAGCCAGCCATCCGCGCAAACTGTTGGTGCAACGTTGAGTTTGTCCGCTACTGCCTCTTCGGGCTTGACCGTGAGTTACAGCACCTCAACCGGGTCTGTTTGCACTCTGTCTGGCACTACTTTGACTTTCATTGCCAGTGGCACTTGCAGCGTCAAAGCAAGCCAGGCGGGTAACAGCATTTATGCAGCGGCAACGAATGTGACAAGATCTATCACTGTCAATTCAGTTCCACAAACCATCACGTTTAACCAACCCCCAGTACAAACGGTTGGTTCGACTTATGTCTTGACTGCAACTGCATCGTCTTGGCTCTCGGTTGAATACACCACATCTACGCCGTCCATCTGCACGCTTTCTGGCAGCACGCTGAGTTTTGTGGCTGCTGGGACCTGTACCGTGACAGCAAGTCAATCCGGCAGCAGTGTGTATGCCGCAGCTGTTGGTGTGAGCCGATCGATCACTGTCAACTCTAATTATTTCGATTTGAATACCCAGTATTCGTCAACGACCAATCCAAATGGTTCTTGGTCTTATGGAGAGACAGCTGGTTGGGGCGGGTCGTTCACAGCTTTTAGCGCTCGCTCTCAGTTCAATCTGAACAATGGCGCTGTGGCTACCACCTGGATAGGAACTTCGCCCGTTGCTGGTACCCCCATCATTGCCCACAACCCTTCAACTTTGGCGGGATGTTCAACTGAATTTACTGCTATTTGTTTGATAGGTTCGGGCACAATTTTCCACCCGGGTTACGGTAACCGAGTGACAACCATTCGCTTTACTGTGCCAACAACCGGAACCTATTCTGTGGATGCCTCTTTTTGGGGAGCAGACAACGGAACTCAAAACGGTACGAACGTTGGGTTGCTCATCAATGGTGTGTTGAGTGGCTCCAAGCTATCAATAAGAACGGCCGATGTTTTGGCCTCTTCCCCACAAAAAATCACCAAAACTCAAACCTTCACCAAGGGCGACTGGATTGATTTCTCGGTGGACAGTAACGGTGAAATTTCAAATGACTCGACGGGTATCAAAGTCATGATTCAAGGCCCAAGCAATTAAGGCCATGAATAGCAGTTGAAAAAATGAAGACCAAGGCGATGGATAGATTTCTGATTACCCTGGGTATTTACTTGCTCATGGGGTTGGGATCGGTTTGGGGATATACGCTAGGTGGAACTGTATACGGAGGAACCAATCCCCTGGCGGGGGCAACCATAAGCCTGACGAACGCAAGTAATGCAACAACCATTGGTTCAGTCCTGACTGATGTGCATGGAAACTATTCATTCACTGTCAACTCTGGTTCATACAACCTATCAATTGTCCCACCCAGTTCTTCAGATTTAGCGCCAAGTCAAGTTCTTGGCATCTCTGTGAGTGACAAAAGTATCACGGACGAAAATTTCGTTTTAATCACAAGCAGTTCTTTGTGGACGGGAGTTCTTCAAGGATATGCTGGAGTTGGATTAGCAGGACATACGATAAATGTTTGCGGCCAAAATGATTTCGGATGTTTTGGTGGCGTGATTACAAGTGCAGTCACCGATAGTGCTGGAGGTTTTCAGATCAAAGTGGCGCCAGGAAGCTACCGTCTGTACGTTGTTGGAGATCAATTCCGAAGTTATGTCCCCAACTTGGTGAG
>CANFYL010000031.1 GCA_947451285.1 Comamonadaceae bacterium | reverse complement strand
TTGACTCTGTCAAGATGACACCAAGTTATGCCTGATGACCATAGCAAGTTGGTACCACTCCTTCCCATCCCGAACAGGACAGTGAAACGACTTAGCGCCGATGATAGTGCGGGTTCCCGTGTGAAAGTAGGACATTGTCAGGCTCTTACAGCCTCAAAAAGCCCCATTCGAAAGAGTGGGGCTTTTTGTTTTTGTGCCTCACACATTGATCAACACATGGCCGTCGCGACGAACTGCACCGCTCTTTTCTAAAGCTTCACACATCGACAGAGCCCAGTCACCGAACGCAAGAGAAGGTGCGTAGCGTGTCTGCAGCAAACGCAAGTAATCACAGCCCTCGGCCCACAACAAAAAATCGGCCAAAGAAATTCGTTGCAACTCAAGCAATTTGAATTTCAGCATCACTTTGGCCGCGTAGTTCGCATGCTTCACAGGATCTTTGCGAAAGCTGGACAACCGACTTCTGGCATTTTCTAGCGCGAGATACACATCAGTGAACATACCGCCATGCCCTGGGAGCACCACCTTGGCATTCAAAGTTTCGATCACATGCAGTGTTTCAGACACTTCATCGAATGCCTCAATGCCTTCAATCTCTGGAAACACAACACCAAAACCGTTTTCCCACAAAGCATCTGCTGAAATCAGGATGCCCAATTCGTCGCAAAACAAAATAATCGAGTTCGGATCATGGCCAGGCGCTGCAAGCGCCACCCATTCGCGGTTAGACACTGCGAAACGGTCACCCGGTTGAACCACATCGGTGGCAATAAACTGCGGACAATGTTGTCCAGTGGGCGTGTAAGTCAGCGCAGCAGGATCCCAATCGAACACAAAATCCGCATGTCCTGGTGGCACCAAAGTCTGCAATTGCGGATAAACAAGTTGCAACTGTGCATTGCCACCGCAGTGGTCGCTGTGCAAATGTGTATTGAGCAACCGTGTCAAAGGCGCACCACGCAATGCGTGAACAACCAAATCCGTCGTCTGTTGGGCATGCGTCCAGTAGCCAGAATCAATCAAAACCGCCTGCTCATCGTCTTGCAACAACACATTGTTGGAAGAAAGCCATCCCCGTTGAAAAAAAGAAATACCCGCAGGTAGCACCGGTGCATCAATCATGGCTTGTTCTAAGTTCACGGCGCAACACTTTTCCAACATTAGACTTTGGCAACTCATCTCTGAATTCGATGTGCTTGGGCATTTTGTAGCCCGTTAAATTGTCACGGCAAAAACGGACCACATCCTCTTCGGTCAGCGTCACATCGCTGCGCACCGCAAAAACCTTGATCGCTTCGCCCTGCTTCTCGTCTGGCACACCCACAGCCGCGCACTCAACAACTCCAGGGCACATCGAAATGACGTTTTCAAGCTCATTGGGAAACACGTTGAAACCGCTCACCAAAATCATGTCCTTTTTTCGGTCCACGATGCGTGTGTAACCCTGAGCATCCATCACGCCGATATCGCCAGTTCGCATGAAGCCGTCTTGGGTAAACGCCTTGGCAGTTTCGTCCTCTTGCAAGTAATAACCGCTCATCACATTCGGCCCTTTGATGCAAATCTCACCAGTTGCACCCGTGGTCAAACTCACACCCGCATCATCCTTGATTGCAATCTCAATACCAGGCAGAGGCAAACCAATCGACCCGCTGAAGTGCTGCGTGGTCACGGGATTGTTGGTGCCAATCGCACACGTCTCACTCATGCCCCAGCCCTCCACCATCGCACAACCCGTCACCTCTTGCCAGCGTGTCGCCGTGCCCTCGCTGGCTGCCATACCACCTGCTTGTGTGACACACAAACTCGAAAAATCGATGCTCTTGAAATGGGGGTGCTGCAGCAGCGCATTGAACAAAGTATTGACTGCTGGAAGCAAATGGAACGGACGTTTTTTCAACACCTCCACAAACTTGCCAATGTCACGTGGATTCGGAATCAGGGTGATCTGTGCCCCCCACCGCATCGCCAACAAACTCAGCGTCAAAGCAAATATGTGATAAAGCGGCAATGCCGCAATACAGTTGATGCGACGCACATCACCCACACGCGCCACCGCAGGCGAAAACCACGCATCTGCTTGCAAAATGGCCGAAACAATATTGCCATCGGTCAGCACAGCCCCCTTGGACAAACCGGTGGTACCACCGGTGTATTGCAAAAAAGCGGTAGATGTCAAACTCCGCCCACTCGCCTTGAGCGTGCGCTGCCCCCCCTCTTGCAAGGCCTGCTTGAACGACACAATAAGTCGCAAATGCCCAGCACGTGTCGTGCGCGGCAACTTAAACGCTGGCACCATTCGCGCCAAATGGCGAACAGCGAACGTGATCCAGCGGCCAAACCAAAACCCCAACATGTCCCCCATCGTCGCCACCACCACCGTCTCTATCGGCGTATCGTCAATCACCTCTTCCAGCGTGTGGGCGAAATTCTCCAAAATCACAATCGTCGTCGCACCCGAATCCTTCAGCTGATGCGCCAACTCACGCGCCGTATACAGCGGATTGACATTCACACACACATAACCTGCGCGCAACACCGCAGCCATCACCACCGCAAACTGCGGAATATTAGGCAGCATGATCGCCACCCGTGCACCCGGACTCAAGCCGCGCGACTGAAGCCATGCCCCCACAGCAGCTGAAGCTTCGTCCAGCTCGGCATAAGTCATCCATCTGTCCATGCACACCGAAAAGCGCGACGCCGCATGCTTCTTGAAAGACGCCTCCAGCAGTTGCGCGACAGACACAAACTGCTCAGGGTTGACCGAGTGCGCAACGCCATCGGGATAAGCGCCAAACCATGGGTGATCCATATATTTTTTCTCCAACTTCGGGCATTGTGCAGGCCAGCACCCACCCGCTTCATCGGGACTGACCCCCAACAAAGACGGTGCGCAAAGCCGCCCCTCACAACGATTCAAAACGAGACTAGGGAAAACCCTTACAATTCGTACATGACCATCGCACACACACTGCTCAGAACCCTCGAGGAAACTGGCCGCGAGGTGATGCGGTTTGCAGGCGTCATGCGATACACCAAGCCCGACACAGAAGGCGTGGTCATCCCCATCTACCCCCTCAGCGCAGAGCACTTGCCCAAAATCAAGGCCCATTTACTGGCCCTCACTGCGCACGACCGATACCTGCGCTTTGGGTATGCCGCCAGCGACGAACACATCCATCGCTACTGCGACGGCCTGAACTTTGAACGCGACGAAATCTACGGCATCTTCAACCGCCACCTCACCATCGTTGCCATGGCCCACCTCGCCTTGATGAGCGATCCCAACACCAAAACCAGCGCTGAATTTGGTGTCTCTGTCTTGGCCTACGCGCGCGGTCGCGGCTACGGTGCGCGCCTGTTTGAACGTGCCGTCATCCATGCGCGCAACGAAAACGTCTCACAAATTTACATCCACGCCCTCAGCGAAAACGCGCCCATGATTCGCATTGCGCGCAAAAGCGGCGCCACACTCGAGCGTGACGGTTCAGAAACCGAGGCCTACCTCAGTCTGCCCAAACGCGACCTCGACAGCCGAGTCTCCGAGCTCATGATCGACCAATACGCCAAAGCCAACTACCTCATCAAGTCAGACGCCAAGAAATTTTGGAGCTTCCTCTCCAACGTCCAAGAAATACGCCAAGGCGTTCGCCATGGGCGGCATCAGTCCGCCGAGTAAGTTGACTGCCATTTGCTTGGGCTATGCTTGAGCCTTACAGACTTTCGTGGCACCTTGCCGCACCACAGTGACCGACACGCATTACCGAGACAGAGCGACCACCGACACCCGCAGTTACTGGCGTCGCCTGATTGAATTCATCCACCCTGGACCCGACTCGCGCGAAGAGCTGCTTGGCGCCTTCTCCGACGCGGAAGACAACCGTGTCATCGGCGCTGAAAGCCGCGCCATGCTCGAAGGCGTCTTGCGCATGGCCGACCTCACCGCCGGTGACGTCATGGTCGCCGCACCGCGCATGGACGTCATCGACATCGAGGCATCCCTCGAAGACACCCTGCACCACGTCATCGACACCGGCCACTCTCGCTTTCCCGTTTTTGAACAAGAGCGCGACAACATGGTCGGTATCTTGCTTGCCAAAGACCTGCTCAAACTCCAGCGCTCGCCCACCTTGAACGTGCGCACCCTGTTGCGCCCGCCCGTATTTGTTCCTGAGAGCAAAAGCCTCAACGACTTGCTGCGCGAATTTCGCAACACCCGCAACCACATGGCCTTGGTTGTCGATGAATTTGGCCGCATCGCTGGCCTCATCACCATCGAAGACGTGCTCGAACAAATCGTCGGAGACATCGAAGACGAATTCGACCAAGCCGAAGACGTGGGCGACATCTTTGCCCTGGCCGACCGCACCTACCGCGTCAGTGGCGACACCGCCATCGAGCGCGTCACCGAAGCTTTTGAACTCGAACCCACACGCCTAGACGAAGACGCGGCAGAGGACAACAAATTCGACACCATTGGTGGCTTCATCGCCCACGCCATGGGTCATGTGCCGCGTCGAGGCGAACACTTCGACTGGATGGGCCTGCGCTTTCAGGTCTTGCTCAGCAAAGGCGGCGCCGTGAAATGGTTCAAGGTCTACCCCGTTTCTCACGAGCCACATGCACGCCCGCCTGCACCCAACCACAAGCCCTGAGCCAGGGCCGCTGCGTGTGCGCCCTTGGCAAGTTGTGGGACTGAGCTTGCTCTTGCTCGCACTCGGCGTGGTACAAGCCCTGGCCATGGCGTGGCCATTTGCTGGCGAATTTCAGGGCCAACCTTCGGGCCTGCTGCAAATCTTCAGCCTCACAGGCTTTGCCTACTTGCTGCGCACCAGCGCCAGCACACAACAGGCGTTTTGGCGCGGTTGGTGCTTTGCCACCGGCTGGTTGGTGGCGGGCACTTGGTGGCTCTACATCTCCATGCACGACTACGGCGGCATGCCCGCCAGCTTGGCCGCTTTGGCTGTGTTGCTATTGGGCGCAGGCGTAGCGCTTTTCTACGCTTTCGCCAGCGGGGTCTACCACTGGGCATGCAACCGCAGCACATCAACTGCACCCGTGTGCGCATCTGCAAAACGCAGCAGCACCTTCACAAGCGCGTTCGCTTTTGCCGCCGTATGGCTCTTGGCCGAATTGACACGTGGCAACTTATGGACAGGTTTTCCATGGGCTGCCGCAGGCTACGCCCATGTCGACAGTGCCTTGCGTGAGTGGGCACCTTGGGTTGGCGTGTATGGCCTCAGCGCCATCAGCGCTTGGGCCTCCATGCTTGCAGCCATCGCTTGTCAGCGTCTGCAACACCGTGACACAAACAACAGCAGCACCAGCGCCACAACTTGGTTGGGTCTGCTGTGCTTGTGCGTCTTGGCCCTCACCTGGGTCACCTCGCCGCTGCGTCATGCGAACAGACAAGCCCACACCAACACACCCGGCATCAGCGTCACCCTGTTGCAAGGCAATGTGCCGCAAGACCTCAAATTTGGGGCTGGCGTCGCCATGGCCCTGAGCGACTACCGCCAAGCCCTGATCGACAACACCTCAGACCTCATCGTCACTCCCGAAACCGCCTTGCCCCTGCTGCTCGACGCCTTGCCCGACGGTTACTGGCAGCGCTTGCAGCAGCGCTACGCCACCGGCGAGCAAGCCGCCCTCATTGGTCTGCCCCTGAGGGCGGCCGCACCAGCTCTCCCTCTCAGCGCAACGAACACCACAGGCAGTGGCACCAACAGCAACAGCACCCCCCTCCAGGCCCCGAGCCCTCAGTACACCAACTCTGCCTTGGCCCTGCTGCCCGGCGAGCCTGCCCCCAGCTACCGCTACGACAAACACCACCTCGTGCCCTTTGGCGAATTTGTGCCGCCCATGTTCCACTGGTTTGTGCAACTCATGAACATCCCCTTGGGCGACTTCTCGCGCGGCACCGTGGCCCAGCCCTCCTTGCTGTGGCACGGCGAGCGCATCGCCCCCAACATTTGTTTTGAAGACTTGTTTGGCGAAGAGCTCGCCCAAAGCTTTGCCAACCCTGCCAGCGCACCCACCCTGCTGCTCAACCTCAGCAACATCGCCTGGTTTGGCAACACCGTGGCCATCGACCAACACTTGCACATCTCGCGCATGCGCAGCCTCGAGCTCGGGCGACCCATGCTGCGCGCCACCAACACCGGCGCCACCGCCATCATCGACGCCCAAGGGGTTGTCACGCACCGTTTGCCTTCAGGCGTGCAAGGCGCGCTCACCGCGCAGGTGCGCGGCGTCGATGGCCCGCCCACGCCTTATGCCCGCTGGGTATCGGCGTGGGGCCTGTGGCCCTTGGCTGTTTGGGCCGCCTGTGTGCTGGGTGCGGTCGCTTGGCGCACGCGCCGCTTCGCCCCGTAAAATCAAGGGTTGGCAGGCGTTTTGACCTGCACCCCTAACTTGCTGACCCACGGTTGGCTTTTGTTGCATGCTGACTTTTCAACAGATCATCCTCAAGCTCCAGACCTACTGGGCCGACCAAGGCTGCGCCTTGCTCCAGCCCTACGACATGGAGGTCGGTGCCGGCACCTCGCACACCGCCACCTTCTTGCGCGCCCTCGGGCCCGAGCCCTGGAAAGCCGCCTATGTGCAGCCCAGCCGCCGCCCCAAAGACGGCCGCTACGGCGAGAACCCCAACCGCTTGCAGCACTACTACCAATACCAAGTGGTCTTAAAGCCCGCACCCAGCAACATCTTGGAGCTCTACCTCGGCTCCCTCGAAGCCCTGGGCTTTGACCTGAAGAAAAACGACATTCGCTTCGTCGAAGACGATTGGGAAAACCCCACCCTCGGCGCCTGGGGCTTGGGCTGGGAGGTCTGGCTCAACGGCATGGAAGTCACCCAGTTCACCTACTTCCAGCAAGTCGGCGGCATCGACTGCCAGCCCATCACCGGCGAAATCACCTACGGCCTCGAGCGCCTGGCCATGTACCTGCAAGGCGTCGACAACGTCTACAACCTCACCTGGACCGATGGTCTGAGCTATGGCGACGTGTACAAACAAAACGAAGTCGAGCAATCGGCCTACAACTTCGAGCACAGCGACGCCGAGTTCTTGTTCACCGCCTTCGGTGCCCACGAAAAGCAAGCCCAACACCTCATGACCCAACAACTCGCCTTGCCCGCCTACGAGCAAGTGCTCAAAGCCGCGCACACCTTCAACCTGCTCGACGCCCGGGGCGCCATCAGCGTCACCGAGCGGGCCGCCTACATCGGCCGCATCCGCAACCTGGCGCGCGCCGTGGCGCAAAGCTACTACGACAGCCGCGAGCGCCTGGGCTTTCCCATGGCCCCGCGCGAATGGGTGGCCCACATGTCCAAGAAGGCCGCCTGACCATGACCACCCACAACCTCCTGGTCGAACTCTTCGTCGAAGAGCTGCCCCCCAAAGCCCTGCAAAAACTCGGCGATGCATTTTCAGCCGTCTTGTTCGATCAACTCCAAGCCCAAGGCCTGGCCTCGGCCGCCTCCAGCGTCACCCCCTTTGCCTCGCCGCGTCGCTTGGCTGCGCACATCACCCACGTAGTGGCGCAAGCCGCTGACCGTGCCGTGCAACACAAGCTCATGCCCGTGGCCGTGGGCTTGGACGCGAATGGCAACCCCACCCCCGCCTTGCTCAAAAAACTCCAAGCCATCGGTGCAGGCCCCGAAGCCGTGTCGCAGCTCAAGCGCGCGCCCGACGGCAAAGCCGAGGCCCTGTTCTACGACAGCGTGGCCCACGGGGCCAGCTTGGCCCAAGGCTTGCAAAAAGCCCTGGACGACGCCATTGCCAAGCTCCCCATCCCCAAAGTCATGAGCTACCAGCTCGAGACCGATTGCGAACTGCCCGGCTGGAGCAGCGTCAAATTTGTGCGCCCCGCCCACAGCCTGCTGGCCTTGCACGGCAGCACCGTGGTGCCTGTCAAAGCGCTGGGTTTGACGGCGGGCAACACCACCCAGGGCCACCGCTTTGAAGCCCGGGTGTCCCCCGTCGTTATTCAAGACGCCGACCACTACGCTGCCACCTTGGCCCAAGACGGCGCCGTCATCGCCAGCTACACGCAGCGCAGCCGCGACATGATTCGCCAGCTGCGTGCCAAAGCCCAGCAGTGCCACGCCGTGCTCGAGGTCGAGCGTGGCCTGCAGGGCTTGCTCGAGGCCGAGCTCGAATCCGCCTTGCTCGACAACCCGCTGGTGCAAGAAGTCACCGCCTTGGTCGAGCGCCCCAACGTGCTGGTCTGCGAATTCGAAAAACAGTTCCTCGACGTGCCACAAGAGTGCCTCATCTTGACCATGAAGGCCAACCAAAAATACTTCCCCCTGCTCGACGCCTCGGGCAAGTTGACCCACCAGTTTTTGGTGGTCAGCAACATCAGCCCTGACGACGCCAGCGCCGTCATTGGCGGCAACGAACGCGTGGTGCGCCCCCGCTTGGCCGACGCCAAATTCTTCTTCGACCAAGACCGCAAAAAGTCGCTCGCCGAGCGCGTCGAAGGTTTGGGCAAAGTGGTCTACCACAACAAGCTCGGCACCCAAGGCGAGCGCACCGAGCGCGTGCGCGCCATCGCCCGTGGCATCGCCACCCTGCTGCTGTCGGCCCAAGCCCAAACGGCGAGCCAAGCCCCCAACCACCCGGCCAGCCAAAGCGCGACCCATTTGCAGCTTGACCCCCTCCACTTCGCCAGCCAAGTCGACACCGCCGCCCAACTGGCCAAGACCGACTTGCTCACCGACATGGTCGGCGAGTTTCCTGAGCTGCAAGGCATCATGGGCGGCTACTACGCCCGCCACGATGGCTTGCACGACGCCGTGGCCCACGCCATCGAAGACCACTACAAACCCCGCTTTGCCGGCGACGAGTTGCCGCGCAACGCCGAGGGCCTGGTGGTGGCCTTGGCCGACAAACTCGAAACCCTGGTCGGCATGTTTGGCATTGGCAACTTGCCCACCGGCGACAAAGACCCCTTCGCCCTGCGCCGCCATGCGCTGGGCGTGGTGCGCATGCTCAGGGACGCGCACCTGCCGCTGGGCTTGCAAGACCTCATCGCGCTGGCCGTGCCCGCCTTTGGCCCGCGCATCACAGACCCTGCACAGCCCCTTACCGCCTTCGTCTACGACCGCCTCTCTGGCAGCCTGCGCGAGCAAGGCTTCAGCGCCCAAGAGGTCGAGGCCGTGTTGGCCCTGCACCCCCAACGCCTGAGCGACGTGGGCCAGCGCCTCAGCGCCGTGCGCGCCTTTGCCGCCTTGCCCGAAGCCGCCGCACTCGCCGCCGCCAACAAACGCATTGGCAACATCCTGAAAAAAGCACCCGAGGTCGAGGCCCATGTGCGTGAGGCCTTGTTGCAAGAGCCTGCCGAGCAAGCCTTGTACGCCGCCATGCAGCGCATCACCCCGCTGGCGCACGCGCAATTTGAAGCGGGCGACTACACCACCTCGCTGCAAACCTTGGCCGCTTTGCGCGAGCCGGTGGACGCCTTCTTTGACGGCGTCATGGTCAACGCCGAGCAAACCGACTTGCGCCTCAACCGCCAAGGCCTGCTCAAGCGCTTGCACTTGGCGATGAATCGCGTGGCCGACCTCTCGTGCTTGGCCAGTTGACGCCTCTTCAGTTCACACCCACTCCGTCCAAGCCCCGCACGCCCCAGCCCACACTGTCACCTCCGAGCCCCCATGCAAACCAAACTCGTCATCCTCGACCGCGACGGCACCATCAACCAAGACCGTGATGACTACGTCAAATCGGCCGACGAGTGGGTGCCCCTGCCCGGCGTGCTCGACGCCATTGCCCGCCTCAACCACGCGGGCTGGCATGTGGTGGTGGCCACCAACCAGTCGGGCTTGGGCCGGGGCCTCTACGACATGGCCGCCCTCAACGCCATGCACGCCAAAATGCACAAGCTCTTGGCCGCTGCCGGCGGCCGCATCGACGCCGTGTTTTACTGCCCGCACAGCCCCGACGACCACTGCACCTGCCGCAAGCCCGCCCCAGGCTTGTTTGAGCAAATTGCCGAGCGCTACGGCATGGACCTGACCCATGTGCCCTGCGTGGGCGACACCTTGCGTGACCTGCAAGCCGGCACTGCCGTCGGCTGCGCACCGCACCTGGTGCTCACCGGCAAAGGCGAAGCCTTGCGCGGCCAGCCCCTGCCCCCCGACTACCCGGAAAACACCCTGGTGCACGCTGACATGTCGGCCTTTGCCGACTGGTTGCTGCAGCAGCCCCACGTCAACAGCAAAGCCGCGCCGAAGCCCAAAAACAAGCCGAGCCCCAGCCACAGCCCCAACACCGGAGCGCCTGCATGATGGCTTGGCTGCGCTCGGTGCTGCACATGGCCTTCATGGTGGTCACCCTCGTGCCCAGCGCCTTGCTGATCGTGGTGGCCTCGCTGTGTGGCGTGCGCGCCGACGCGCTGTACGTGTGGGCCGCGCGCTGGCTGCGCCTGAGCGTTGAGGCGGCCCGCGTCATCATGGGCATTCGCTACCAAATTCAAGGCCAACACCACCTGCCCGACGGCGCCACCAGCCCCGCCATCTTGCTGGTCAAACACCAGTCCACCTACGAAACCTTTTTGCTGCCGGCCATCATGCCGCACCCGGTGGCCTATGTGTTCAAAAAAGAGCTGCTCTACGTGCCCTTTTTTGGCTGGGCGATTGGCCAGCTCGACATGATCCACATCGACCGCAGCCAACGCGCCAAAGCCTTCGCCAAAGTGGTCGAACAAGGCCAAGCTTTGCTGGCCAAAGGCGTGTGGGTGGTCATGTTCCCCGAGGGCACGCGCATCCCGCGCGGGCAGCGCGGCCCCTACAAAAGCGGTGGCACCCGCTTGGCCGTGGCCACGGGCGCGCCCGTCATCCCCATCGCCATCACCTCGGCCAAGTGCTGGCCGCGCCGCGCCTTCGTCAAGCACCCAGGGGTGGTTGATGTCTCAATTGGCAAGCCCATCCCGAGTGTGGGCCGCGAAGCCGATGAGCTGATGCGTGAAGTCGAGCAGTGGATCGAGGCCGAAATGCTGCGCCTCGACCCCGAGGCTTACGCCCCCACCGCCTGAGTACGCACCCACAGGCCCCCACGCATGAGCCGCTTCTTGCAACTGGTGCTGGACTTGTTTGACAACCCCGCGCCGCAAGCGCCGCCCCCGCGCAGCGCAGCGCCCCCTGCGCCCCCCCGCCCTGCGGGGCCCTTGGTGGCCGGCGAGCCCTTGGCCCAAGTGTTGCCCCCGGCCGAGTTTGCCCACCCGCGCGCCTCGCGGCGCATCCAGCTCGGCCACACCCACGTGGCCTACGCCTTCAGGCGCAGCAAGCGCCGCACCATTGGCATGGCCGTGGGGCCCGACGGCTTAGAGGTCAGCGCGCCGCGTTGGGTCATGGTGGGCGAGGTGGAGGCTGCCCTGCGCGAGAAAGCCGACTGGATCAACCGCAAACTGCTCGAGATGGGGCAACGCCAACAACAGCTCGGCGCCGCCCGCATCGACTGGCGCCACGGCGTGGTGCTGCCCTACTTGGGTGGGTCGCTGCACGTGCTGCTCGACTCCAGCGCCACCCTGCACCACGGCAGCGTGCAGTTTGAGCCAGGCCCGCTGCCCACCCTGCGCCTGGGCCTGCCGCAACACGCCACACCCGCGCAAATTCGCGACGCCGTGCAAGCCTGGCTCATGCGCCAAGCACGTGCCTTGTTCACCGAGCGGCTCAACCACTTTGCGCCGCAACTTGGGGTGCAGTGGCAACGCCTGTCGCTCAGCAGCGCCGCCACCCGCTGGGGCAGCGCCAGTGCCAACGGCGCCATTCGGCTCAACTGGCGCTTGTTACACCACAAGCTGGCGGTGATCGACTACGTGGTGGCCCATGAGCTCAGCCACCTGCGCGTGATGGACCACAGCCCCCGCTTTTGGGACACGGTGCACAGCGTCATGCCCGACTACGCCGATCGCCGCAGCCAGCTCAAAGCCGAGCTGCTGCCGCCTTGGGCATAGCGCATGGGCGGCGCACTGAAGGGTCATTGGTAGGTCACGGTGAAGGTGGCGGTGGCGTTCACCTTGCCGGCGCTGACCGAGCCAGAGGACGCTTTTTTCAAACGAGCATACAGCGTGAGCGTGGTGCCGGTGTTACTGCTGCTGAGCGAGCCGAAGGCGTACGTTTGTGTTGCATTGTTGGTGGTGCTGACCACCACATTGCTATCACTGGCGGCTGTGGCCAGTTGAACCCCGACGTTACTGGCAGCACCGGAGGCGGCTGTATTCTTGATGAGGGAGGTGTCTGTGGCTGAGTGCGAGGTGTAATCAAAGCTGCTGAGGATGTTGAAACTGGTCAAGCCACCAAAGAGGCAGTCGTTCAGGCCGATGGTGAAAGCTTGCCAATTCGACGTTGCGGTTTGGCCGGCAAGTGCCGAGCTAGATACCGTGTTCAGTGAGACTGTGGGCGCCGTGGTGGTCACGCTGCAACCCGCGGGTTTAAAAGTGTACGATGTTGTAGAGTTGGTCACGGAGTTGGTGTTACCCCCGCTGGCGTAGGCCCATTTGTTATTTGAAGCCGCTGAACTGAACGCTGTATTGGCAGCCACGGTGGTGTTCACGGCGTGGTTGGCCGTATCAAAACTGGGGCTGGTTTTCAGGGTGAAATAAAACTTAAGCGTGCAATCGTAAGCCATAGAAGTGGAATTCAGGTTCACACTCGTATAAGTGGGATAAGCAACCAACAAGCTGGTGCTGCATTGCATGCCTACGTTTAAGGTGTTCGCAATCAACAAGCCAAGGTTATTTGCAATATTCCCAGCACTGATTTGAGAGGAGTAGGTTGTGGTCGGCATTGAGCAGTTGGTTAGCGTCCACTGCAAATACCCGTTGAAAAAAGTGGCATTCGGGGTAGGCGGAAAGTAAATAGTGGTTGGCATCGTTGTCCCATCGCTTTTGAACATCGCCATGCTGCTGCCTGAGCAAGCCTGAACCTGCCCCGGCAACCACCCCACCAAAACCCACCCACACACCAGCAGCCAGCGTTGCAGCCGCCAGCGGCTCAACCACCGCGCCATGGGGTTGGCTGTTATGAAATGTGGGGTCATGGGTGTTCTCCTGATGGGGGTCAAAGCAACAAAGGTTCGGCCGACCGCAGCCCGCTGCGCAGAGGCGGGGGTGCGCTGTCTGGCCCGCGGGTGCGGGTGGTGGCCAAGGGCGGTGGAGGGGCTTGGCCGGTGGTGGTGGCGGGCGTGGCAGGGGTTTGCTGGGTGAGCGGTGTGGTGTTGGGCGCAGGGCTTTGCCCGGTGGTGGTGGCGGGTGCCACAGGCGTTTGTTGGGTGACGGGCGTGGGACTGGGTGCGGGCTGGGTGCGGGCGGTGTCGGTGCTGTTGGGCTGGGGCAGTTGGGCCACGCAAACCGCTTGCAAGCGGGTGAGCTGCGCGCCGGTTGGCGCTGCTTGGGGCAGGGTGTAGGGCATGGCGCAGGCGTTTTCGCCCGAGGCGCCCCATTTCACAGTCAGCACGCCGTTTGGCTTGAGCAAGCGTGCTTGGGCCTGGCCGCCTTGGCCCACCAAGCCCACTTCGGCCTGTTGTTCGTCCAGCACTTGGGCGGCAAAGGGCAGGGGTTTGCCGTTGTCGAGTTTGCCGTTGATGAGCACCATGCGCCCAGGGCGGCGCGCAAAGGTGGTGTGCATCACGGCGCCTGCGCGGGGCACCACGGTTTGGCTGGTGCTGTCAATTTCAATGTCCAGATCCAAGCCCGACAGGTCCAAGCGCAGTTCGTTGGCACTGTAAGGGTTGAGGTAGGGCACCACGGTGTAGCCTCGGCTGTTGATGGGGGCGGCTTGCATGTCGGCCACTTTGGCCCCTGCGCCACCCTCGAGCTGCACAATGCCAAAGGTCTCGCTCAAGGTGGGGGCCAAGTTCACCCCGCCCCCATGCACCACCAGCGCGCCAGAGGCGCCCAGCGAGTGTTGCTGGGTTTGGGTGCCCCTGGACAGGCTGCCATACAGGCTGCCGTAGATGCCGCTGAATCCGGCGTTGAACGACTGGCTTTGTTCGGTCTGGCTTTGGCGCAGGGAGACGCCCAGCCCAATTTCCTTGCGCTCGCCCACCGTGGTGGAGAAGCTCTCTTGGTAAGCGGTGCTGCCGTCAGGGTTTTTTTGCAGGCTCAGGCTGACGCCGGCGCTGTGCTTGGGGGTAATTTCCAGCGGCAAGCTCAGGCTCATGCTCAGGCTGTTGGCGCTGGTGCTGCTGGGCGTGCTGGGGTAGGTGCCGAAAGCGTCGAAGTAGTTGTAGTAGTTGGTTTTGGTGCGGCTCCAACTCAGCGACAGGTTGGCTCGGCCAATGGGTTTGCCAAAGCCGAGTTGCAGCGAGGTGTCGGTGCCGCTTTGGTTCCAGTTGGCGCGCTGGGTGCCCGACACATACACGCTGCCCCAGCCTGAGAAGCTTTTGCTCACCGACACGGTGGTGGTGTATTTGGCGCGCACTTGGGTGTCTTCGAGCAGGCCTTGTTGGGCGCGGTCGATGCGGTTCATGGCGTCGCTCACGCTGTAAAAGTTTTTGGTGGAGTAGCGGTAGCTCACGATGTTGTATTGGGTGTTGGTGCCCTGGGGGGCGGCGCTCCAGCTCAGACTGATGCGGTTGCCGTTTTGGCTGCCAAGGCTTGGCAGTTTGAGCATCGAGTGGCTGAGGTTGGCGCCCACCGCACCTAAGCGGGTGTTCATGCCGCTGCCCACCAGCAGTTGGGCATAGTGGTCGGCCAGTTGCACGGCCGAGTTGAGGGTGTACAGGCTGCTCAGGCCATAGCGCAGGGTGGATTGCAGCAAACGGTGCGAGCCTGCGGTGTTGATCTGTTGGCCCGCTGCCACGGTGTAGTTCCAGGTGCCTTCGGCCAACATGCTCACAGCCGGCGAGTTGGGCACGGTAAAGCTGCGCTGGGTGCCGTTGGCTTCTTTGATGATGACCAACAGGTCGCCCCCAAAGCCAAATGCATTGATGTCGCGCAGCACAAACGGCCCGGGCGGCATGGTGGTGTTGTAGACCATCTTGCCAAACTGCCACACCTCCACGTTGGCGTTGCCCTGGGCTTCGCCCCGGATCACGGGCGACATGCTGCGCGCCGAGGCGGGCAGCATGCGCGGGTCGGTGGCCAGGGTGATGCCGCTCACGCCCACGCTGTCGAGCAGGGTGCCGTCCGAGTAGGTGTTGCCTAGCGTGAGCGACGAGTTCCAGTCAGGCACATCGGTGCTGGCCATCAGGGTGCCTTTTTGGTAGTTGTTGCGGGCGTTGCCCTGGTTGTCGCTGTTTTGGCTCAGGGCGCCACGCTGCTGCAACAACCACCCACCCAGGTGCAGCCGGGTGTTGAGACCCAGGTATTGGCTGCTGCTGGTGTTGCCATTGGTCTGGCTGTTGTAGTGGTTGAAGTCGTAGTTGATGGAGGCTGCGGGCACGCCGTTGCTCCATTTGTCACGCAGGTAGGTTTCGGTGGTGAAGTCCAGGTAGGCTTGGGGCACCGTCACGTCGGCGCGCAGGGTGCTGACATCAAAGCCAAAGCTGCCGCCCTTGAACAGTTGGTCAAACGGCAAGCAGCTGGTGGTCGGCACTGGCTTGCCCGCTTGCGCGCGGTGGTCTTGGTCTTGAATGAATTGCGCTGCCGCCTCTGAAAAGAACTCGGTCTTGACGTTGAAGCGGCGCACCACGTCCACGCTGAAGCACGCTTGCGCCGACTGGTTAGGACGCGCCAACAGATCGATGTCAAAAGTGCCCATGCTTTTGTTGTTCAAAAACAAGTCGGCCCGGTAACGCCCCGGCGCCGCGCCAGACGAGGACAGCAGTTTTTTCAAAAACAATGCCGCGCCGGGGCTGTTGGTGAAAAACCCCATCTCAAACTCAGGCTCGTCTTTGGCTTGTTGGGGCGCTGATGCTGATGCTGAGGCAGGTGCAGGTGCAGGTGCAGGTGCAGGTGCAGGTGCAGGTGCAGGTGCAGGTGCAGGTGCAGGTGTATCTGCGTGGGCGCCTAGCGCCCACACAGCCAACCAGATGCACAGGCCCAAGCATGCCCAGCGCGTCCACCCCAACCGCAGGCACCGCCACCGCGCAAGCCTGATGGGGTTGACGCATGGGGCGTGTAGATGGCCTGGCCGCATAAACTGTGAAGGCGGTGCATGCGCTGCAAGGGAGTGGCGCATCAAGGCAGGGTCAAGGGCAGCTCGACGTCGCGGTAGGCGCCGTAGTCGTCAATGAACTGAAACTTGACCGCGCTGCTGCTGTTGAGGCCTTCTTCAGACTTGTGCAAAGGAAACACCTTGCTTTGAAACGGCGGCACGATGGTGGGTAGGAATTCTGCGGTGGCTTGTGAGCCCCGCACCGTCTGAATGCGTGCCAAGTTGATGAAAAAAGGCGAGTTGTTGGTGCCCTCCAGTTGGGGCGGGGTGTGCGAGGTGTCGAGCTTCCAGCCCATGGCGCTGGGCGCGGAGAAGGCGCTGCCTGGCAGTCCGACGGGCCGATAAAACATCTTGAACCTGCTTCGCATGGCAAATTGAATGAAGTTTTGTTCTCCGTCCCCTTTGGGCTTGGGCGGCGTGTCCAGCAGGTTGAACCAGAACAAGCTTTCTTTGTTCATGGGCAAGTCGCCGCCGGTGTGGATGATGCGCAAAGTCTGCGATGTGCCTGGCATGACGCGGGCCAAGGGTGGCGAGATGGTGAAGGGCGTGATGGCGTTGTCTGGCGTGAGGGTCTGGTCGCCATCGTCGGTCCACACCTGAATCAGCGACGCCTCACCGGTGTCGTTGGTGGCCACCAAGTCCACCTGCCTGGCATTGCTTGGGTACACAATGCGGTTGTTGACCAGCGTCACTCCCGCAGCGGCAACGCCACACAAGCTCCAAGCGGCCATCAAAATCAAGAGTCTGTAAACCATAAAGTGCAACATCTGGTGGAGTCGTGTCAAACAACCCCCTCCATAAACGCAACCCAGGCCAGTGTTTGCCCAGCTTGCGTCTATGGCGTGGGTGGGGGCCTCAGTTGTAGCTAAAGTTGGCGGTCAAGGTGCCTGTCACAGCGCCAGCGACAGGCGTTGCTTGGGTGGCGATGTAGCGGATGCCAAAGACCGTATCGGCTGCGGTGCCAGCAGTGCCCAAAGCCAGCAAGGGACCGACCGAGGCATCGGATGTACCCAGGCTGTAAGCGGTCGTGCCGCTTGAGTCTGTCAGTTGGAGTGCCACACCGGTGGCTCCCCCTGAGGCCGTATTGGCAATGTAGCCAGAACCCGTGACGCTGGCTGATGACAGTAAAAAATAAGCCGTCGCGGGGTTGGCTGCGCCTGCAGTCGTGCACCCGCTTAAACCCAAAGTGACGGGCGTCAGGCCGGTGGTCGCACCTGAGGCGGTCAGGTTGGTTAAACCGGCCTTGGCCAAAGTCACCGTTGCCGCCGTCTGCTGAGCGCCGCCGATCCGGAATTTGCACGAGTTTGAGCTGATAGTGCCTGTGAAGCTGACGGTGCCGCCGGTGTCGGCGTTTGCGGCTTGTCCTGCCACGATCGCGGCTGTGCCAACTGCAAGCCTCAAGAGGGGGTAAGAACGTTTCATGAAATACTCCAAAAAATATAGAAAAACAAAATCACAAATGCGTAGGAAAGGGGTTATGTGGTGTGCATGGGCAGCTCCTTAGGCAAGAAAAGAAGGCACGCAACGTCGGCGCCGAGCAAGGTGCCGATGCAAACAGGTTTTTTGAATTTGTAGGATTTCATTACATTTTGAAGATTTTATGGGTTCTTAAAGATTACATCAATTTAAATATAAATACCAAATAATTATATATAGGTGTTGACTTGCTGCAACACATGGGTTTGCGACATAATTGACGTTTACGTAAACGTCAACACAGCACCCCGCATGGCCACCACTTATTCCATCAGCGACTTGGCGCGAGAGTTCGACCTGACCACCCGCGCCATTCGCTTCTACGAGGACATGGGCCTGCTCGAGCCCGAACGCTCGGGCCCAGGGGGTCGCAACCGCGTGTACAGCCAGCGCGACCGCACCCGCTTGAAGCTGACCTTGCGGGCCAAGCGCCTGGGCCTGTCGCTGACCGAGGCCAAAGACGTGATTGACATGTACGACAGCCCCCGCGACACCGGGCCGCAGTTGCAAAAGTTTTTGCTGGTGCTGGCCGAGCACCGCCATCAGCTCGAGGCACAAATGGCCGAACTCGAGGCCAATTTGGACGAGGTCAAGCTGCACGAAAAAGAAGCCCGCAACCTGTTGGCAAAACAGGCTTCGGCCCATGCGCAGGTCACCAACCCTGGCAAGACGGCCAAAGCGACCAAAGCGACCAAAGCGACCAAAGCGACCAAAGCGACCAAAGCGACCAAAGCCGCGACATGACAGGCCGCTCCACCCACGTGCCTGACACGCAGACCGTGTCGCATGCACAGCCCGCAACAGCCGCTGGCAGCAGCAAGGCGGCCCTGCACCAGCGCATCGCATCCAGCTTTGTGCGCCAAGGCCTCATGCAGCACCTGGGCGCGCGGCTGGTGTCGGTGGCGCCTGGCGAGGTGGAAATTGCCTTGCCCTATTCCGAGCGTGTCACCCAGCAGCAAGGCGGCTACCACGGCGGTGCCATGGGGGCGCTGGCCGATATTGCCGCAGGCTATGCGGGACTGACCGCTGCGCCCGAGGGCATGGAGGTGGCCACGGTGGAATACAAAATCAATTTCCTGGCCGCCTTCCATGACGGCGAACTGCGCGCGCGGGGGCACTTGGTGCGCGCGGGCAAGCGGCTGATCATCACCACCGCCGAGGTGGTGCACTTGGCTGCCGATGGCACCGAGTCACCCTGCGCCTTGATGCAGCAAACCCTCGCGGTGGTGAAACAAACCTATTGATGTGATTGCAGGAGACACCCCATGCACAACTTGCCCGGCCTGAACTTTCAACTCGGTGACGACATCGACGCCCTGCGCGACGCGGTGCGCGACTTTGCCCAAGCAGAGATCGCCCCACGCGCCGCCGAGATCGACCGCAGTGACCAATTCCCCATGGACCTGTGGCGCAAGATGGGCGACTTGGGCGTGCTGGGCATCACCGTGGGCGAAGAATATGGCGGGGCCAACATGGGCTACTTGGCCCACATGATTGCCATGGAAGAAATCTCGCGCGCCTCCGC
>CANFYL010000030.1 GCA_947451285.1 Comamonadaceae bacterium | reverse complement strand
CGTTGCGCAGAGGCAAAAACCATTCACGGTAATGAAACGCGCAAAGCGCGGGCTATACGGGCTGAGGGAATGCGTCGGCTTCGTGCGCTAGAAGACCTTGGCTATGGGCTGGGGGTCATGTCAGGACCAAGAACGTCGGGGAGGAAACCTAGATGAAAATCATGGGCTATTGACCCAGAACCCAGTTATTGTTACGTCGGGCAAAGGGAAGGGAATTTACACTACAGATCTTGATAATAAATTATCTAATTTCAATTTTAAAAATAGTATTTTGTGAAATACTGTAAAAAACGTTTTCCTCAACTGGGGACCATGCAATTGAATAACCGAAAGAACCTAATAGAAAATTCCAAGTAACACCTTCATCCTTTGAGTAAATAATACCGTTTTTACGGAGCCCCACTAAGATTAGACCAGTTTTGTTAATAGCAAGCTTTTCTGTTGGTGTAGGTTCAACTACTATCCAAGAATCGCCTTCATCATCCGACCTAAGAATTCCTTCAGCTCCAGAAGCCCAAACTCTTCTTGAATTAGCTGGTGAAAAATTTACGCTCCTTATTCTTCGTTCATACCCGTTTTCTAGAAATGGTCCATCATAGAATTTAACTACAGATTGCGAACGACCATTATCTGTTATTTTTAAAATACTTCCATTATCCATACCCTGAATTCTAAGGTCGGGGTTTGTTGGCGATACATCAAAATCTTTATCAGATCTCTGCTCAGGTGGCGGAGAATAGTTAAGTTCAGTTGAATAGTCACTTAGATTGGTAGATGCACCTCTGTAATTTGGCAACTTGGAACAGGTAAAACTTAAATTACCAAGAGTTGATAAACAAAGTTGATCTAACTGCATAGCAAAAACGTTGCCATTGAGTGCGCGAGGGAGACTAATATGATATAGCCCCCAAGGGTAAATACCCGGCGGCATTGAGAATATCGGAAACGCGGTCTCTTGCCACGATGTATCTGAAGGCTTTATTACGAACAGCTTATTGATAAAATCGTTAAACTGAGATGTCTGTTGGTACAAAACTCTTCTAATTAGATAAATTGAACCATCTAAGCCAACAGCTATTCTCTGGTTATCCCCAAGCTGTAGCGATTTAGAAGGCAACGCTGGTAATGTAGTAATCAGCGGATTTATTTCTGAGCAGGTGACTTGCACATTCGATACACTTGGAGAAGTCATGACTCCAATAAAATTAGTCAAAACACATGAATTTCCTGCTGGTTGTGTTTTGACTTTAATTGAATATATAGCCCCGTCGGGAACAGTTGAGCCAAACTGAAAGCTGCTGGAACCAGAAGCTACAGTTAACTCTTCTGAGCCGTTTATGAGTATCAATCCGTTTGTTGTCAGTCCAGAAATCTTTCCTCCTAAAGAACCCGGATTGTTTATACAAACAATCTTGATATTTGTAACAGATTGATTTGTAACCGATCCAAACCCATTTTGAACAGAACAGGTTTGATTTGTTGGATGAGTTTTTACCTTAACTTCATAGATAACTAAATTTGCCAACTTGTTTGGAAATATGAAGATTGATGATTCCTTTGTAGGACTTACTAAGTCAGCGCCATTTGAGAGAATGAGACCATCAGCAGATAAACCTTCTAAAGTACCGGCCAAGCTATAAATAGCAATTGGTTGAGTCGTCGTCGTTGTTGAATTAACAGTTGTAGTGGTCGTTGGTGCGGCGGTGCTTGTTGTTGTAGTTGTTAGAAACGCTGTTGAAGTTGTTGCAGCTCTTGTTGTACTTGTAGTTGTTGGTAATGCTGTGCTTGTCGTAGTAGTTGTAGAAGTAGGTGACGTTGTCGTAGTGGAAATCGGGGTATTAGGATTATTTACCCAAAAACCAATGCCTTTACCCAAAATTTTTCCACTTGTACCAAAGTCAATATAGCCTTTAGCGGATATATAGTTTATTAAAGTGTTGCTGCCTTGAACCTCAAGAACTGGGGAATAAAACAACCAATTACTTTTTTTGCTGTCCCACGCCCAAAGGGTGGTAACGTTCTGAGGAATAACCCCGGAAGCAGGAGATGTTGATGAAAGTACTGAGTTGAATTGGTTTGGTGTTATTGGCTCACCTACTGAAATTAGATTCCAACCCTGAAGCATTTGAGTCGCTGCACCCTGCTGGAAATTGGATGAATAAAATACATCACCTGCGAAGTCAGGCATGAGGAATGGCTGAGATGCATTTATCCAAAATCCATCTCCGGGCTTGATAGTAACGAGACTTTTATAGCCCTTGGTAACGGCGTATGCAGCCCCGCCATCAGCCATGCTTGGTGCATAAAAAGACCAAGTCGATGAGTCTGCATTCCACTTCCAAATAGTTGTAACTGGAGCGCTGCCGAAAACTGATGCAACTTCAACAGGTTCAGTGCTCCCATTTCCAACTAGGTTCCAACCGGTTGCAATTTGCGAGTCGGTAGTTGCAGAAATAGCCTTTGATAACTGGATACCCAAGCCTGCAGCAAACAGGCTAATAAAAATAAAAAACTTAAAGAAATTTTTCAAGTTACAACTCATTAACACTAAGGCTTGTTTACCCAGAAGCCAATACCTGAACCGAGCTTTTTATTTTGCTTTGTAAAGTCCTGAAAACCCTTGCTGCTGACGTAGTCGGCGAGCACCTGACTTCTGTCAAGTGACCGCCCGTTCAACACTTTACGCATTTAATTGCTCTTTTAGCAATTGTATAGGCTTCAGCCTGTTTTCACTATCAGCAAATACGGTCTTGGGGCTATATGCATAAAAATTAGGTTGCCCCATAACAGCCATTTTCTCCTCTGCACATCGTTTGAGCAGAACACAGTGCAACCCTACTCTGGGGGGACCCATTTCAAAAACCGAGGGGGGGTATGGTGGGAGCTGCGTTGGCTGGATTTTGAAGGGGGTAGCCCACCTTGCATATTTAAGACTAGAAGCCCGTCAATTTCTACGAAGAAGAACCACTGCCTTGTACCAAGAATTCAATTGCATCCAACTTGAGAGCAATGAAACCCTGTACCGCAGTCTGTATTTAGTCTGTAATCAAGCAAAAACAAAAACGCCCTAGAAACCAAAAAAGTCTCTAGGGCGCATGAATGTTGGGGTGGCTGATGGGGCTCGAACCCACGACAACAGGAATCACAATCCTGGACTCTACCAACTGAGCTACAGCCACCGTAGCAAAATATTATAGCCCAGGCGCTTTGATCTCTACCTTGAACTTCTCTTTCAGCAAACCATAGTAAGCCAAGCCTTCCGCCGAGGCCCACCACTGTGCATATTGGGCGCGCTCACGAGCCCGATTCTGGCTAGATGCAAGGTCACGGGGAACGATTTTTTCAACCTTCACCACAGCGTATCCACTGGTGCCCAAATCAACCCCAACCCAAGCTGGCAATTTGTGTATGTCTGCACGCAATGCAGCCTCGACCAAGGCCGCGGGTTGCTGTTGGGTTTGCTCACGTGAGAGGACGATCGAAGCAGCCATCTTGGCCGCTTCGGGGCTGGCTTTCCATTGGCTCAGCTTATCTGCGCCTTCTTGGCGTGCAAGTTCTGCCGATTTTTCGGCCTGCAATTGCTGCTGTACACGTGCTTTAACCTCGTCAAATGGCAAGGTGCGTGCGGGTGTGTAGCGCGTGACATGAGCAGACACCAATTGATTCGGACCTATTTCGATTGCCTCTGTGTTGCGTTTTTTCTCCAACGAATCGGCAGAAAAAATTGCCGCTAAAAGTTTGGGGTTGGCCATCACGCCAGATGCTGCTGGCTCTCGCCCCAGATTACTCACGTTCAGCACGTCGAGCTTCAAGCGCTCAGCCGCAGGCTTCAAACTGTCCGACTGTTCGTAAACCATGTTGGTGAATTGCTCCGCTGCTTCGGCAAATTTACGTTGTGCCAACTGACGACGTACCTCAACCTCTAAGCTGGCACGTTGCTCTTCAAAGCTCTTGACCTTGGGCAGTTTGATGTCGGTGAGTCGGATGATATGAAAACCAAATTCGGTTTCCACAATCCCACTGGTCTCACCTTTTTTGAGGGAGAAGGCCACATCTTCAAAGGGCTTGACCATGGCGCCACGTGCAAAGAAATCTAAGTCGCCACCCTTGGCCGCGGAGCCAGGATCTTGAGAATTTTTACGTGCTAATTCTGCAAACTTATCGGGAGATTGCTGAATGACGGACAGTAGTTCTTGGGTTTTGCTGCGCGCTTTATCGCGCTCAGCGGCTGGCGCCGATTTGTCTGCGCCAATCAATATGTGGCTCACACGACGCTCTTCCAGTGCAGACAAGCGAGACTGATTTTGTTCGTAATAGGTCTTGAGTTCTGCTTCAGGCACCACAATGCCCTTTTGCACGGCCGCCAAATCCAACATCACATAAGACACATCGGCCTGTTCGGCAGATTGAAAGCGCTCTGGATGGGCTTGGTAGTAGGCTTGCAGTTGTGCATCGGTTAAGTTAACTTTAGACACAAAGTCAGCCGGGACAAAGCGAGCCACTTGCACTTGGCGTTGTTCATAAAACGCATTCACTGTGACGTCCGCCAAAGCTGCAGGGGCGAAGCTGGTGCCTCCCACACCAGCCATCACTTGACGCGCAGCCAAGTCTGCTCTGACTTGAGCCTCAAAAGACTCAGGGGTCATGCCTTGACTGCCCAACAGTTGTCGATAACGCTCCATGTCCAACGAACCATCTGCACGACGCAAGCCGGCAATGCTTGGATTTTGCTGCAACTCGGTGGCCAAGCGCTGGTCACTTGCACCGACGCGCTGCTTGTTAGCCGCCACTTGTAACAGGCGATCACGCACCAAGCGCTCTAGCGTGCTGTATTTGGCTTGTGGCGTATCAAATAACTTAACGTCCACGGTGGGCATGCTGGCGCGCATACGCTCAACTTGTGCTCGGTGCGCGTTATCCCATTCAGACTGAGTGATCTCTTGCCCATCCACCGTGGCAACGGTTTCACCTTTGTCACGAAAACGGTTATACCCATCAATGCCAAACAAAACAAATGAAGGAAAGATCAACAGAAACAGCAAAAACTGCATGATCCTGGTGTGGCGACGGACAAAATCAAACATGCGGTGGACTCGACAAGCTTTGGAAAATCAATAAAAAAAGGCGAACGGTGTTGTTCGCCTTATCCGATAGGGTGGTGGGTGCTGACGGGGTCGAACCGCCGACCTACTGCGTGTAAGGCAGCCGCTCTGCCAACTGAGCTAAGCACCCCAACCTTGCGGTGATCAGTTCAGCGCGTCTTTCAGGCCCTTGCCTGGACGGAACTTAGGCACCTTGGCTGCTTTGATTTTGATGGCAGCGCCTGTACGTGGGTTACGACCGGTGCGAGCAGCACGTTTGCCAACAGCAAAAGTACCGAAACCCACCAAAGAAACTGTGCCGCCTTTTTTCAGGGTGGTCTTTACTGCGCCGATGGTGGACTCCAATGCGCGTGTTGCAGCAGCCTTTGAAATATCGGCGTGCTTTGCGATGTGCTCAATCAATTCAGTCTTATTCACAAAAATCCCCTCTCAATGAGATGTGATGTTAATCAAAAATTCAGCTGTTTCAAACGTGGCATAGATCACCGATCCGAACCTTGAAAAAAACTGCTTTAGCAGTGACGCTGCTGATGGCATTAGAGCCTTGCGCCTAAGCAAATGTCAATCAGACAAACACCCGAGACCGCAGCGTGGCAAAGAATTCTAGTCGTTTTTTAAAGTGCTTTGATGTGACTTGCCATGACACATGGCTCACAAAACATCAGCAATCGCTTTACCCACATCACTGGTTTGGGCAGTACCACCAATGTCAGGCGTTTTAGGCGCTCCACTCTTAGGATCTAATACTTTTTCAATCGCTGCTAACACAGCATCGTGCGCTTGCTTGTGTCCTAAAAACTCCAACATCATGGCTCCGCACCAAATTTGACCAATGGGATTGGCCAAATTTTTGCCAGCAATATCAGGGGCTGAGCCATGAACCGGCTCAAACAGCGATGGGAACTTGCCCTCTGGATTCAAGTTTGCACTTGGCGCAATACCAATTGTGCCGGTGCAAGCAGGGCCCAAATCGCTCAAGATGTCGCCAAACAAATTGCTGGCCACCACCACATCAAAGAAGTCGGGGCGTTGCACGAAGTGTGCGGTCAAGATGTCGATGTGAAATTTGTCGACGTTGATACCGGGGTAGCCCTTGGCCATCTCCACCACACGCTCATCCCAATAAGGCATGGTGATCGCAATGCCATTGGATTTGGTCGCACTGGTCAAATGCTTTTTGGGGCGACTCTGCGCCAATTCAAATGCAAACTTCAGCACGCGGTCCACACCGATGCGCGACATCACCGTTTCTTGCATGACGATCTCACGCTCAGTACCCGGATACATGCGCCCACCAATGCTGGAGTATTCGCCTTCGGTGTTTTCACGCACGATGTACATGTCAATTTCGCCAGGCAATCGTGGGCTGCCATCGCGACGCACCACGGGGGCAATGATGCCGGGCATCAAGCGTGCTGGACGCAAATTGATGTACTGGTCAAACTCGCGACGAAACAAAAGTAAAGAGCCCCACAGTGACACATGGTCTGCAATTTTTTCTGGCCAACCCACCGCACCAAAGTAAATGGCGTCATGGCTGCCAATCTGATCTTTCCAGTTGTCGGGCAGCATCTGGCCATGTTTTTCGTAATAATCCCAGCTTGAAAAGTCAAAATGGTCAAACTTCAAATCCAGACCAAACTTGCGTGCTGCGGCATCCATCACACGCAAACCTTCAGGCATCACCTCTTTGCCAATGCCGTCGCCTGCAATCACTGCAATTCGTTTTTGACTCATCTTGAACCTTTAAAAATCAAGCTGCAATTTTAGTTGGCTGTACCACCAAACTCACACCCAGTGCAGTCAACGCAATGCCTGCGATTGTCACGAAGGTGATTGGCTCGTCAAATAAAAACCAGGCGATGAGGGCTGTGGTGGGCGGCACCAAATACATCAAGCTCGTTACCGATGCAGCAGCGCCTCGTTGAATCAGCATGTAGAGCAATGAACTCCCGCCAAGGGTGAGCCCAATCACAGACCAAGCCATGGCGCCCATCATCTCGCCATTCCATTGCGCGAGTTCCGTTTCCATCAGCGCCAGCGGCAAAGTGACCAATAGGGCAGCGCTCAGTTGCACCGTGTTGGCGCTGCGTACATCACAAGGAATGACATAGCGCTTTTGGTAAAGCGTTCCAGTGGTGATGGACAGCAATGCCATGGTCGCCATGGTCAAGCTCCAAGCACTCACCTCCACGCTGCCTTCCAGTTTGCGCGCCAATACCAAGGCCAAACCCAAAAAGCCAAGCAACAAACCCGACCATTGCCGGCGCGTCACATGGCCGCCGCGTGATGACAACCACACCGCCGTCAGCACCGGTTGCAAGCCCACAATCAAGGCGGACAGGCCAGACCCCATACCTACCTTGACAGCAGCCCAGACACCGCCCAAGTACCCGCCGTGCATCAACACGCCTGTCACCGCCAAATGCAACCACTGCGCTTGCCCTTGGGGCCATTGAACACGCGCCAAGCGAATCCAAAGCAAGAAGCATGAGATTGAAAAAAAATAGCGCCAAGCCAAAAACGTAAATGGCGGCGAATTGGGCATGCCATAGCGGGCCACGATAAAACCGGTACTCCAAATACCCACAAACACCACTGGCATGGCGCGCAGCCAAGCTGCATTGCGTTCTTCGGTCATGGATTATTTGGCGTGCTGCAAGATATCAGGCCATGCTTTTTGCAGGTAATACACCATCGACCAAACGGTCAAAACGCCAGCAACCCAAATCAACACCAAACCCCACAAGGCCGTGTTGATGAGGCCAAACAACATGTCGTCAAACAGCAAAAAAGGAATCGCCACCATCTGCACGGTGGTCTTGAGTTTGCCCAGCACATGCACGGCCACGCTGCGTGAGGCACCAATTTGCGCCATCCATTCGCGCAAAGCTGAAATGGCAATTTCACGACCAATGATGATCAGGGCAACCAACACATCGACTCGCCCTAGTTGAACCAGGACCAACAAACTGGCACACACCAAAAACTTGTCAGCCACCGGGTCTAAAAATGCACCAAAAGCAGAGGTCTGGTTGAGTCTGCGCGCCAAGTAACCGTCCAGCCAATCGGTCAAGGCAAACACCACAAACATCACCGTAGCCCAAAGGTTCTGGTCCGCCTTGTCAATCGGCAAATAAAACAAGCCCACGATCAGCGGAATCGCCGCAATGCGGGTCAAAGTCATCAGGGTAGGAATGGTCCACATAAGGCGTCACTCGTAAACGATTTGGGCCTGACCTTGGTGGGCCTGAGCCATCCAGCTGGCCAATGCCGCATCGCTGGGGAAAAATTTGGCGTTGTCGCCAAGATGAACTTCCGCCTTGGCACCCTCGCGCAACACCCGCAAGCGTACACCCATGCCTCGCACCAACTCGCCCTGCTCCGATTGCTCCACCTTGGCAGGGTGATCTCGCAACAAACGGGCAATGTCGGGTGCGGTGCCATTGACCAGCACGCGCAGGTATTTGCCAAAACGACACCTGGCTTGGCCCAAGTCCCACACCTGGGTGATCGAGAACCGCAAGCCACCCGAGAAACGATCTGGCGTGGCCTTGCCCATGACAATCACCAACTCGTCATCTTTCAAGGTATTGCGGTAGGTGTTGATGGTGGCTTCATCGGCCGTGGCTTCAATCACCGCCGACTTGTCGTCAAGCTTGAAGATGGCCAACTTGCCACGCTGGCCATTGATCACCCGCATGTCACTCGCGATGCCCGCCAACAGCTGCGGCTCACGTGAGTCCATCAGGTTTTCAATGCGTTGCTTGACGAACTGGCGCACCTCGCGCTCTACCTCGTCAAACAAGTGGCCTGAGATGTAAAAACCCAAAGCCACTTTCTCGTGTGTCAACCGCTCTTTGACGCCCCATGGCAAGGTCGCCACCAAATCGGGCTCTTGCGTGCTCGACCCGTGGGTGTCCTCACCCATCATGTCAAACAAGCCACCTTGATTGGCATTGGCCTCGCTGGCACTGGCAAAGTCAAACGCGCGTTCCACGCTGGCGAGCAAGGCGGCACGGTTCAAATGCAAGTTGTCAAACGCACCGGCTTTGATCAAGGCCTCGACCGTGCGTTTGTTCAGGCGGCTGCGGTCCACGCGGCGGCAAAAATCAAACAAGCTCGTGAAAGGCCCCTCCGCCTCGCGTGCGGCCACGATGGCCTCGATCGCTTGCTGGCCCGAACCTTTGATGGCTCCCAGGCCATAACGAATCACTTTGTCTGAAATCGGTTCAAAGCGGTAGGCACCGCGGTTGACGTCGGGCGACTCGAACGACAAACCCATCTTCTGCGCATCTTCAAACAAGACCTTGAGCTTGTCGGTGTCGTCCATCTCCACCGTCATGTTGGCGCAGAAAAACTCGGCCGTGTAATGCACCTTCAGCCAACCCGTGTGATAGGCCAGCAGCGAGTAAGCAGCAGCGTGCGACTTGTTGAAGCCGTAGCCCGCGAACTTTTCCATCAAGTCGAAAATCTCGTCGGCTTTTTCTTGGGGTATGTTGTTCTTGGCTGCACCGGCGCGGAAGATTTCTCGGTGCTCGGCCATCTCCTCGGCCTTCTTCTTACCCATCGCACGACGCAACAAATCGGCGCCGCCCAATGAGTAACCACCCAAGATCTGCGCCGTCTGCATCACCTGCTCTTGGTAGACCATGATGCCGTAGGTCTCCGACAACATCTCAGACACCAAGGGGTGCGGGTACTCGATCTCTTCGCGCCCGTGCTTGCGCGCCACGAAGCTGGGGATCAGGTCCATCGGGCCCGGGCGGTACAAGGCGTTGAGCGCGATCAGGTCTTCCAAGCGCGTCGGGCGCGCATCGCGCAACATGCCTTGCATGCCACGACTTTCAAACTGGAACACCGCTTCGGTTTTACCATCTTGGAACAAGCGGTACGTCGCCGCATCGTTCAGGGGAATGTTTTCAAACGCGAAGTTTTCTTGGCCTTTGTGGCGTTGGATGATGAAGTCGCGCGCAATCTCCAAGATGGTCAGCGTGGCCAAGCCCAAAAAGTCGAACTTCACCAAGCCAGCGGCTTCCACGTCGTCTTTGTCGTATTGGCTCACCGCCGAGTCACTGCCGGGCTGCTGGTACAGCGGACAAAAGTCGGTCAACTTGCCCGGTGCAATCAAGACACCCCCGGCGTGCATGCCCACGTTGCGGGTCATGCCTTCGAGCTTTTGCGCCAGCGCCAGCAAGGTTTTGACTTCGTCTTCTTTGTCCAGTCGCTCGGCCAAGATGGGCTCGGCCTCAATGGCACCTGCAATGGTGATGTGCTGACCTGGTTTGTTGGGAATGAGCTTGCTGATGCCGTCGCAAAAGGTGTAGCTCATATCCAGCACACGTCCCACGTCACGGATGGCCGCACGTGCAGCCATGGTGCCGAAAGTGGCAATTTGGCTCACCGCATCACGACCGTACTTGTCTTTCACATAGTCGATCACACGGTCACGGTTGGTCTGGCAAAAGTCAATGTCAAAGTCGGGCATTGACACACGTTCAGGGTTCAAGAACCGCTCGAACAGCAGGTTGTATTGCAGCGGGTCCAAGTCGGTGATCTTGAGGGTATAGGCCACCAACGACCCGGCACCCGAACCACGGCCCGGCCCCACAGGACAGCCGTTTTTCTTAGCCCAGTTGATGAAATCACCCACGATCAAGAAGTAGCCCGGAAAGCCCATCTTCAAAATCGTGCCGATTTCAAACTCCAAACGTTCCACATAACGTGGTCGCTCTTTGTCTCGCACATCCGCATCAGGGTACAGGTGGGCCAAGCGTTCTTCTAGCCCTTCGTGCGAGGCAAAACGGAAATACTCGTCAATCGGCATGCCGTTGGGCGTGGGGTAATTGGGCAACTGCGGCTTGCCCAGCGACAAGGTGAGGTTGCAGCGACGCGCAATCTCCACTGTGTTGGCCAAGGCCGACGGCACATCAGCAAACAAGGCCTGCATTTGCACCGATGACTTGAAGTACTGATCGCGGGTGAAACGTCGCACACGACGCTGGTTGCCCAAAATCTCACCCTCAGAAATACAGACCCGCGCCTCATGGGCCTCGTAGTCGTCAGGCAAGGTGAACTGCACCGGATGCGTGGCCACCACAGGCAAATTCAAACGCGCGGCCAACTGCACGGCGGCCATCACATGGGCTTCGTCCTCAGGCCGCCCGGCGCGTTGCAACTCCACATAAAAGCGATGCGGGAAAATACCCGCCAACTGCAAAGCCACTTCGCTGGCCCGCGTGGTATCGCCCTGTACCAGGGCCTGCCCCAAGGCTCCAGCTTGGGCGCCAGACAAAGCGATCAGGCCTTGCGATAGCTCTTGCAGCCATTCCAGCTTGATCACACCTACCGCCTTGATGACGTTTTGCGTCCACCCACGGCTGATCAATTCACACAGGTTCAAGTAGCCCTGGTGGTTTTGCACCAGCAAAACCATGCGCGAGATTTGCGCCGGATCCTGGGTCAAACTTTCTAAAAGAATCTCTGCGCCCACCAAGGGTTTGACCCCTTTGCCACGTGTCTCCTTGTAGAACTTGATCGCGCCGTAGAGGTTATTCAAGTCGGTGATGGCCAAGGCCGGCTGTTGGTCAGCCGCTGCAGCCTTCACGATCTCGTCAATGCGATTGGTTCCGTCGACGACAGAAAACTCGGTGTGAAGGCGCAGGTGAACAAACATGCGACAGATTGTAGGGATTGAAACTGCTTTCAAGCAGTCCCAGCCGCGTCTTTAAAATCGCTGTGTGAACACGATATTGAATATTTCTTGCTACAAGTTTGTCACCTTGCTGGATGCGGCTGAGCTGCGACAAGCTTGTCTTGATCAAGCGCTGACCCGCCAGCTCAAAGGCACCATCCTGCTTGCCGAAGAAGGCATCAACTTTTTTCTGGCTGGCAGCGCTAAGGACATACACAGTTTTGTGGACTGGCTGCGTCAAGACCCCCGCTTGGCAGATCTCACCCCCAAAGAAAGCTGGTCTGCCACACAGCCCTTTCGCAAACTGTTGGTCAAGGTCAAACGCGAAATCATCCGCATGAACCATCCCAGCATTCGGCCTGCATCAGGACGCGCCCCTGCCGTCACAGCAGCAACCGCCAAGCGATGGCTTGACCAAGGCCATGACGACGAAGGCCGCGCCGTTGTTACGCTGGACACCCGCAACCAATTTGAAATTAACCACGGCACATTTGAAAAAGCCCTCAACTGGGGCTTGACCAAATTCACAGAATTTCCAGATGCGGTGTTGGCCCACAAAGATGAGCTGCAAGACAAAACCGTGATCAGCTTTTGCACTGGTGGTATTCGCTGCGAGAAGGCGGCCATTTTCATGCGCAACGCAGGCCTAGAACACGTGTACCAACTCGAAGGCGGCATCCTCAAATACTTTGAGGAAGTTGGCAGCGCACACTACCAAGGTGGCTGCTTTGTGTTTGATGAACGCGAAGCCTTGGCGCCTGACCTCAGTGCCAGCAAGTAACACCCTGTCACTTGCCTACTCTTGCAGCAAGTGCAAGACGTCAGAGCGAAACTCCCGGCTGTACAAAACTGCGGCCACCAACATGGTGGACAACACAAAAATCAGCGGTGAAAAAAACCACCCCATTGCCGCAAATGAAAAATAGTAAGCGCGCAAGCCGCCATTGAAGGTCTCTGCAGCCAGGCCTGTCATGGCCGCAGCTCGGTTGGCAAACACCACCGGATCGGCCAGCCCTTGGGAGAAATCTTTGGCAGGCGGCATCGAGCCAATCAGCAACGACACAAAGGTGTATTGCCGCATCGACCACGAAAAGCGAAAAAACGCATAGACAAATATCGCCACCAGCACCAAGATTTTGAACTCAAACACCAAGATCGGCGTTTGTTCGGCAAACGGAATCTCTCGCACCAACTCGGCGGCCTTGTCAGTCGTCCCCAGCAAGGCAAACAGACCGCCCAAAATCAAAATCGTTGTGGAACAAAAAAACGACGGGGTGGCCGAGAGGCTTTGCGTGATGATGCCGTCAAGCATGCGCGGGTCGCGCGCTGTGGTCTGCAACATCCACAAGTGACGGTAGCGGTTGGTCAAGGCCAAGATGGATGTCTGACCATCGCTCCAGTGCTTGGTGAACAAGGCGTAAACATTCCACACCAAGATGAAAAAACCGAGTGCACACCAATCGGTCCAGGGGAGAAGTTGGAAGATTTTCATGGGCGCATGCTAACCCTTGATCACGCCTTGCCACACAGAGCCATGGCTCCAAGGTCAGACTTTTGCGTCCGCAGTTGCACCGCAAAAGCCTGGCGCCCAAACCCGCAAGAGGCCTGAGCACTCGAAACGTCAGATCAACCGCGCAATTTGGCCGCGACTTGGGCCACGCGCGCGCCGTAGGCTTTGGCGGTGTCCAAGTCGCCTTGAGGGATATCGGCAGCCGGGCTGGTGGCACCCACTTGCGCCATCAGACCCGAGTTAGAGCCAATGCGGTTGATGTTGCCGTCGTTCAAAGCGGGTTGGCCCACCCAGATCATGCCGTTTTGCATGGCCAAAGTGATGAAGTATTGAATGGTCGACAACTTGTCGCCACTTGGGCTGGCCGAAATGGTGAAGCCACCGGCCACTTTGTCTTTCCAGGCGCTGGTGAACCAACGCTTGGAGGTGGCATCGGCAAACTTCTTGAACTGCCAAGACACCATGCCCATGTAAGTGGGCGAGCCAAAGATGATGGCGTCCGCAGCGTCCACCACGGCCCAATCGGCGTCACTCAAATTGCCATCGGCGTCGATGGTGATGAGGTCGGCCTTGGCCCCCTCGGCCACAAATTGCGCCACGCGCTGGGTATGGCCGTAGCCGGAATGGAAAACAACAACAGTTTTGGTCATGAGAGATTCCTAGAGTAACAAGTGATGAATGAAGGGATAGATTTTTTCAGGCGCAAATTATTCCGAGGCCTTTTTGGCGTCTAAGCTGAACGCACCAGCACCGTTTGCCACCAACAAGAGCAAGCCACCGACCACGGCGATGTTCTTAAAGAACATCAGCTGCTGAACTTGCACTTGCTCAGGTGCGGCGCTCCAAAATGCATGAAAAATCACAGTCGCCACCAAGGTAAAGACCGCGAGCACAGCTGCGGCCATGCGGGTTTGAAAACCCACGATGAGTGCCGCTGAACCCACAATTTCGACCACGATGGCGATGACAGCGCCCACTTGGGGCAAGGGCAAGCCGACCGAGGCGATGTAGCCTGTGATGCCCTCAAAGCCCATGAGCTTGAACAGGCCAGCAGGCAAAAACAAAGCCACAAAAAGCAAACGGGCGGCGAGACTGAGAACGTTGTTCATGAAAAGATTCCTTAAAGACTGAAGTGAGAAAAATAAAAATCAAGGCGCCAAGTCAAAGACCAGCACCTCGGCGTCTGCCCCCTGATCGAGGGTGATATTGGGTTCGCCATCCAGCAGGGCTGCGTCTCCTGCCTGCAAGGCCACGCCATTGACGTGCAAGCTGCCGCGCACCACATGGACGTAGCCCTTGCGAAGGGGCGCCAAAGCCAGCGTTGTGCTTTCTGCGCCGTCAAACAAGCCGGCATACAGCGCGGCATCGGCGTGGATCTTGACCAGTGCGCCCTCGTGGCCAGCGATGCGGCTTAATGCGCCACGTTTGCTGGCCGCGGGCACCGTATGTTGTTCGTAACTGGGGGGAATGCCCCGCTCATTGGGTTCGATCCAAATTTGAAAGAAATGGGTGGTTTGCTCAGGCGCATGGTTGAACTCGCTGTGCATCACGCCACTGCCTGCGCTCATGCGCTGCACATCGCCGGGTGGAATGCCTTTGATGTTGCCCATGTTGTCTTTGTGGGCTAACTCGCCGCTGAGCACGTAGCTGATGATCTCCATGTCGCGGTGACCGTGGGTGCCAAAGCCGGTGCCGGGTGCAATGCGGTCTTCGTTGATCACACGCAAATTGCCCCAGCCCATGAACTCCGGGTCGTGGTAGTTGGCGAATGAAAAACTGTGGAACGAGCGCAACCAGCCGTGGTCGGCATAGCCGCGATCTTGGGATTTACGAAGGGTCAGCATGGTTTGATTTCTCCTGTGACCTGAACTGTAGGTCGCCCGACCCTTGACGTGATGCACTGCATTTGATGGCATCATTCAAATAAATTGAATGATCAAGCCCTTGCCATGACTTCCCCGCGCGACGTTTTAACCCCCGACTCCCTCAGCATGCTGCACGCCATCGAAAAAGCAGGCAGCTTTGCTGCGGCGGCACGAGGCTTGGGCCTGGTGCCCAGCGCCCTCACCTACCGTGTGCGGCAAATTGAAGACGCGCTAGACGTGCTCCTGTTTGACCGCAGCTCACGCCACGCCAAGCTGACCGCCGCTGGCCATGAACTGATGCGAGAGGGTGAGCGCCTGTTGGCCGACATGGATGCCATCGCCAACCGCGTGCGCCGCGTGGCAACAGGCTGGGAGAGTCAATTCACGATTGCCGTTGACAGCATCATCGACCGGGTCACCGTGATGGAACTGTGCGAGGCCTTCTTGGCGCAATCGCCCCCGACGCGGCTGAAGTTGCGCGATGAAACCCTCACGGGCACCCTGGAGGCACTGACCAATGGCCAAGCCGATTTGGCGCTGGGCATTCCGGGCAATCCCGGTGGTAGCGGCACGGCAGCGGGCATCCACAGCCACCCACTGGGGCCTATGCGTTTTGTGTTTGCGCTGTCTCCACGGCATCCACTCGCCCAAGCCCCTGAGCCACTCAGCGATGCCTTGATCCGCGAACACCGCGCCGTGGCCGTGGCCGACTCGGTGCAACGCGGCAGCGGCATGACCATTGGCTTGCTGCCTGGACAAGACGTGTTCACCGTGCCCAACATGATCGCCAAAATCGACGCCCAAGTGCGCGGCCTGGGCGTGGGCTTTGTGCCGGAGTCCTTGGCACAACCCCTGATCGATCTAGGACGCTTGGAAGTTCGAGAAGTAGAACGTCCTCGTAGAGAGGCGCAACTCAGTTATGCCTGGCGCATACCCGATGGCAGCGAAGGCGAACGTGGGGGACGCGCACTGCAGTGGTGGCTCAAGCAACTCAAGAGCCCCGCCACCCGTGCCGCCTTGTTGGTGAACCCCCGACGTCCCAAACCCTCTCGCAGCGTGTAGAGTGCAGCTATGACACTTCACATCGCCATCATCGGCGCCGGCATGGCCGGCATCACCGCCGCACGCACCCTGACCCAAGCAGGCCACCAGGTGCATGTGTTTGAAAAAAGCCATGACGCAGCCGGACGCATGTCCAGCCGTGACAGCGCATTTGGCAGCTTCGACCACGGCACGCAGTACTTCACCGTGCGCGACCCGCGCTTCTCGCTGGCGCTGCAAGCCGTGCCGGGCACCACCGACATTTGTCGCCCTTGGAGCGCCAACGCCGTGCGTGTGCTCGACCCACTCGGCCACGTCTTCGAGGCGGCGCGTCCAACAAAGGAGGCTCACTTTGTGTCCAGTCCAGCCATGAACGCGCTGGTGCGTCATTGGGCGAAACCTCTGGGTCAAGCCTTGCACTTTCAAAACAAAGTGCAACGTCTGGAGCGCAATGCCAAAGGTCAGTGGACCGTCCACACCGTCAACACCAAGAGCGGCAAGGAGGTGGTCGAAAAACACAGCGGCTACGACCGAGTGTTGCTGGCCATGCCTTCGGTGCAAGCCGACCAACTGCTGCGTAACTCTGGCAGCGCGGTCGCCAAAACCCACTTCATCGAGTCCATGGCCAAGGTGCAAGTGGCACCGTGCTGGACGCTGATGCTGGCCTTTCCCAACGCCAGCCAACCCAACCTGCCTCACTTGGGGCCCCAGTGGAACGCTGCGCGCAGCACCCACCACCGCGTGGCGTGGTTGGCGCGTGAGTCGTCTAAGCCCAAACGCGGCAAGATTGAGCGCTGGACGGTGCAAGCCAGTGCCGCGTGGTCGCAAGAGCACCTGGAAGACGATGCGCCGCGAGTGAAGGCCAAACTCTTGCGTGCTTTCTCTGAACTCACCGGCATCCGCGCCGAGCCCAGCCACGCTGAAGTGCACCGCTGGCGCTATGCCCAAACCTTGGTGCCGTTGGGTGTGTCCCACCAGTTCCACGCAGGCACAGGCTTGGGCACCTGCGGTGACTGGCACATCGGACACCGCGTCGAAGACGCCTTTGTGTCGGGCTTGGAACTCGCCTTGGCTGTCTGCCAATCGGCGCATCGCATGTGACTGTGACGCCCACACGCTGACCCTCAGCGTGTGATTTCTTCGTGCCCTACCTCGGTCGTTTCGCGCCCTCTCCCACGGGCCCGCTGCATGCGGGCTCGCTCGTTGCCGCACTGGCCAGTTGGCTGGACGCTCGCGCACACGACGGTCAATGGCAGGTGCGCATCGAAGACGTGGACACACCGCGCTGCGTGCCCGGTGCCGACCAGCGCATCTTGCAACAGCTTACGCGCTGCGGCTTGTTGCCCGATGGCCCGGTGTTGTGGCAATCCACACGCGATGACGCCTACCAAACGGCGCTGAACCACCTCAAGGCCCAAGGCTGGGCTTACCCCTGTGGTTGTTCACGCAAAGACATTGAAGACGCCCAAGCTTTGCTGGGCCAAGCAAGGCAGCGTCACGCTGCTGCCATCTACCCCGGCACTTGCCGCCATGGCCTGAATGGCAAAACGCCTCGCGCCTGGCGCTTGAATGTGCAGCGCGTGATCGACGACTTGAAACTGAGCGTGCCCTTGACCTGGCAAGACCGTGCGCTGGGTCCCCAACACCAAGACGTGGCGCACGAGGTGGGCGACTTCGTGCTGCGCCGTGCCGATGGCCTGTGGGCTTACCAACTCGCTGTGGTGGTGGACGATGGCGCGCAAGGCATCACCCACATCGTGCGAGGCGCAGACCTCACCGACAACACCGCCCGCCAAATCGTGCTGCAACAGGCCTTGGGCTTGCCCACACCCAGCTACCTGCACACGCCCTTGGTGCTGGGCGAGAACGGTGAGAAATTGAGCAAACAAAACGGGGCGCAGGCTTTGGACTTGCAGGATCCACTGGCGGCCTTGAATGCAGCGGCACAGGTGCTGGGACTGCCCGCAAGCCAGTTGCGGCTTGAAGCAGCCTTGGCGCATTGGGCCGTGGCATGGCGCGATGCACACGATAATTCAGAGCCATCTCCGCCTCACGTGCCATGACCACCGCCGATAAGCCCATCACTCCAGTCGCGACAAAACCCGACGCCCCCTTCATGCGCGTCATCAAAACCTATGTGCTGCGCGCAGGGCGCATGGGGCCCGGTCAGACCCGTGCGTTCGATCAATTCGGTCCACAATTTTTGGTGCCTTACCAGCCCGAGCGGCTTGATGCTGCGGCCCTGTTTGGCCGCGCTGCCCCGCTGATTTTGGAGATTGGTTTTGGCATGGGCGACGCCACCGCCAAAATTGCACAAACCCGGCCTGAGGACAATTTTTTGTGTTGCGAAGTGCATGCGCCGGGCGTGGGTGCCTTGCTCAAGCGCTGCGGCGAAGAAGGCATTGGCAACATCCGCATCGTGCAACATGATGCGATCGAGGTGATGGACCACATGCTGGGCGACAACAGCCTGGACGGCGTGCACATTTTCTTTCCTGACCCCTGGCACAAAAGCCGGCATCACAAGCGTCGCTTGATCCAAAGCCCGTTCGTGAATCGCTTGGCGCGCCACATCAAACCCGGTGGCTATTTGCACTTGGCCACCGACTGGGAACCCTATGCCGAACAAATGCTGCACGTGGTCAGCGCAGAACCTTTGCTGAACAACACAGCCACCGATGCCAGCGGCTTTGCCAACAAGCCCAGCTACCGCCCGCTCACCAAGTTTGAAAACCGCGGCCTCAAGCTCGGCCATGGTGTGTGGGACTTGGTGTTCACCAAAGTCTGAGCGCCGCACCGGTTGGTCGCCATGGCTCGCCCACACAGCGCGCGAACCCTCCCCTGCCGTGACGGGGTGAGCCCCAGTTGCGTGGCCTTGCCGGTTGGCCCCTGGCCCACGGTGCTGGACTTTTTGGAGCAGCGCTTTCCCACAGTCGGTCGTCCAGCTTGGGCCAGACGCATGAACAGTGGCGAAGTGCTCAACGCACAAGG
>CANFYL010000029.1 GCA_947451285.1 Comamonadaceae bacterium | reverse complement strand
GTGGCGGCCAAGCTGGCCGAGGCGGGGTTCAGCAATCCGCGTGACAGCGCGGGCTTCAAGGCGCGCTTGGACGCAGACTTTGACCGCTGGATTCCTTGGCTCAAAGAAGCCAAGATTCAAACCGATTGATACGTGCAAGCACGCCCATGATTTACGAGCAACGCACCTACACCTTGCCGCACGGCCAAATGGACGAGTACCTGGCCCGCTTTGAAGCGGAAGGCTTGCCGCTGGAGATGAAGTACCTGGGACGCTTGCTGGGGTTTTATGTGACCGAGATTGGCACCCTCAACCAAGTGGTGCACATCTGGGTCTATGACAGCATGGCCGACCGTGAGCAACGCCGCGCTGCGATGGACGCTGACCCCGCGTGGCAGGCGTTCAAGGTGCGCAACCGCGGCAGCTTTGTGGCGCAAGAGGTCAAGATCATGCGGCCCACCAAGTTCTCACCCCACTGGGTGTGACTCACATGGGCGGCGCAAAGCCGTTGCGACCGACGGTGGTGCGCACGGCGGTGGGGCGGCCGTCTTTGACTTGGGCCACGATCATCACCTTGGCACCAGGAATCAGCAACACATGTTCTTCGGTTTTGGCCGGGCGGATGGTGACGATGGGTGTGCCAGCAGGCACCAGCAAGCGCTTTTCACCGTCTTTGTATTTCAGCAGCAGTTCTTGACCACCGGGCATTTGGCTAGGCGCCACGGCCAAACTGGCCACGGTGGCGTTGGTCATGGTGCTTTGGGGTTGCAAGTCCCACGCATAGTGGCCTTCGCCAGTGCCGCGTGCGGCCTCAGGAAATACCAACACCTCCAAGGCCACTTGTGAACCATCGGCTTGCGGCATGGCGGCTGACCCAATGTAGCTGCCTACTTGAATGTCTTGCAGTCGGATGGGCAGCACCTCAGACACAGGCATATCGGCAGGCCGAACCAGCGTGACCACTTCACCACTGCGGTCTTTCACCACCAGTTGGGTGGGGGTGACTTGTTCGAGCGTGCCACGCACGCGAACCGGTGCCGTATTGTTCGCGGTCTGTGCATTGGCGCACGCGGTGAGACAAGCCAAAAGCCCTGCGATGAGCATGCGTGAAAACATGGCAACTCCTGAATGAGTAAGGTGAAAGTCTTTGGACGATACAGAGTTTCAAGACGATGTGCTGGGGTCAGCCTCAGACCAGGCCTCGCAGGCGTTGAACTCTTTGACTTCTGGGTAATGTTCCATGCGTTGGAATTTACGCATGAGCACCGTGCTTTGAAAATACTTGATGCCGCAACGCAAGCCGGTGCTGGCACTGTAGGAAGGCATCACATAGATGCACGTCTGACATCGTGGGTGGGTGTGATGTTCAGCTTCCAAGAGGGTCTGCGGGTGTTTATGTTTTGGGCTTGCAGTCACCACACATGAACATGCTTTGGTTGAGCAAGCGTTTGAAGGTGCCGAGCGCTCTGGGCTTGTGCAAGCCGCATTTGTAGCAACTCATGCTGGCAGCCGTGTGACCGGTCCCTCCAAAGGGTGAACCTCCGGCTTTGGATATGTAACGAAGTCCGTCGCTGGCGATCTTGGTGGTTTCATCTCTGCTCATATCCGCAATTTTACGGGATGAGGGTGCAGGGTAATTGCCTAGTGCACTGGCAGCAATTTGCGCCGCTCACTGGTTTGCACGATGTCGCCTAGGGGCAAAAACGAAGCCTAGTCAATATCCTGGATGAATCCGTCAACCGTATCATCTCGAGACATTGAAAAGGGAGACCGTTGCATGGGTGATTCGTTGTTGAAGACGGGGGTGCTGATCGTGGGGGCAGGTCCCGTGGGTTTGGCCTTGGCGATTGAGTTGGGCCACCGCTCGATCCCGTGCGTGTTGATTGAACGCAACGAGCGCGTGGGCTATGCCCCGCGTGCCAAAACCACCAATGTGCGGACCCGCGAGCACTTTCGCCGCTGGGGCATTGCCGACACGCTACGAGCGGCTTCGCCGTTTGGCATGTATTACCCCTCGAATGTGGTGTTTTGCACCAGTTTGGGGGGGCATGAGCTGACCCGCTTTGAAAACGCCATGTACTGCGCACCGGGTCGCAACCCGCTGTATTCGGAGCATGGGCAATGGATTCCGCAGTACACGGTGGAAGAGGTGATGCGCGCGCATGCGCAATCGCTGCCGAATGTGGACTTGCGCTTCAACACCGAGCTGACCACCTTCACCCAAGACGGCGCGCGCGTGCATGCGGTGGTGCGTGACCTCAAGCGTGGCCAAGACATTGCCATCGACGCCGACTTTCTGGTGGGGGCGGATGGTTCACGCAGCGTGGTGCGCGAAGGCATCGGCGCCAAGATGGAGGGCACGCGTGGTTTGTCCCGCAACTACAACGTGGTGTTCAAGGCGCCTGGCTTGGCACAGAAACAAAAACACGGGCCCGCCATCATGTACTGGCAGGTCAATGCCGAGGCGCCCAGTTTGATTGGCCCGATGGACCAAGGCGACAAATGGTTCTTCATGCCCACCGGCATGAAAGAGGGCACCAAGCTCGACGTGGCCAACGCCCCGGATTTGATTCGCAAGGCCACGGGCATTGATTTGCCCTACGAGGTGATGTCCACCGACGAATGGGTGGCCAGCCGTTTGTTGGCCAACACCTACCGCGACCGCCGTGTGTTTTTGGCGGGCGACGCTTGCCACTTGCATCCACCCTTTGGGGGCTACGGCATGAACATGGGCGTGGCCGACGGCGTGGACTTGGGCTGGAAGATGGCGGCTGTGTTGCAAGGCTGGGGCGGTCCCGAGTTGCTCGACAGCTACGAGCAAGAGCGCAAGCCGGTGCACCACATGGTGCTGGATGAGGCGGTGGCCAACCACGCCATGCTGGGCAACCAGTTGTGGAAAGAGGGCCTAGACGCTGACAACGCCGAGGGCGCCGCCATGCGCCGCGAGGTAGGTGCGGTCATTCAGGCGGGCAAGTTGCGCGAGTTCACCACGCTGGGCGTGATGCTGGGCTACCGCTACGACAGCTCGCCGGTGGTCGTGGCCGATGGCACCCGTGCACCGGGACACGACTACATCAACTATGTGCCGAGTTCGCGCCCCGGCTCACTGGCGCCGCATGCTTGGTTACACGATGGGTCATCGTTGTATGACCATTTCGGTTTGGGATTTACCTTGTTGGCGGCCTTGGACGCGCCCTCACAGGCGATCGAGCAAGCCCGCATTCAAGCCCGTGACGCAGGCGTGCCCTTGACGGTGATTCAACCGCAAGAGGCGGGCATTGCCGATCTCTACCCCACACGATTTACCTTGATTCGCCCAGACCAGCATGTGGCATGGCGTGCCAACGATTGGCCGCAGGCGTGTGAGGGGCTGTTTGAAAAAATCACGGGCCGGGCCCGCTCGGTGCCATCCGGCAGCGCTCAGGTCTGAGCGCTCAGCGCACCCTTGCATCAACCTTGTCGTGTCGGCGTGCTGGCGCAGTCAGTGGGGCAGCGGCAAGGCGGTTTTGTAGCGAACTTGCTTGAGGGCAAAGCTGGAGCGAATTTTTTCGATGCCGGGTATCGGGGTAAGTTGTTCCAAGATGAACTTCTCCAGCGCTGTGATGTCGGCTACGGCCACACGGATCAGGTAGTCGCTGTCGCCGGTCATGAGGTAGCACTCCATCACCTCGTCGTGCTCGGCAATGCGTTGCTCAAACTCGGCCAAGGCTGACTTGGACTGTTCTTTCAAACTGATGGAGATGAAGACTGACAAGTTCAGCCCCAGCTGTTTGGGGTTGACCAGGGCCACATAGCGGTCAATCACGCCAGCAGCTTCCAGAGCTTTGACCCGTGTGAGGCAAGGTGATGGCGACAAATGCACCCGTTTCGCCAGCTCAATGTTGGTGTGCGAGCTGTCGTGTTGCAGCTCCGTCAAAATACGCAGGTCCGTGGCATCTAAATTCATTTTATGCTTCAAAAGTCGTCAATCGAAGCATTTTATTTCGTTGAAAGCGATTTCTGACCTAAAAGCGACAGCTTATTTGCCCTGACTTTCCCTACAGTAGCGGGCATGACTGATCACAGCCTTCACCCCTTTTTGGCCGCTGCCAGCGGCGATGTCGACCCCTTTGAAACTGCCGAATGGCGCGACGCATTTTTGTCGCTGGTGGCCACCCACGGCCCCGAGCGCGCGCGCTTCATCCTGGACCAGTTGGTGCACCAAGCCAACACCGCCAAAGTGCAGTGGCAACCCGAGTTGGCCACGCCCTACGTCAACAGCGTGGCCGTGGAGCAGCAGCCCGCTTTTCCGGGCGACTTGGCGATGGAAGAACGCTTGGGCTCGCTGATGCGCTGGAACGCGCTGGCCATGGTGGCCAAGGCCAATGCCGCGTATGGCGAGTTGGGTGGCCACATTGCCAGTTATGCCAGCGCCGCCGATTTGTTTGAAGTGGGCTTCAACCACTTCTTCCATGCCCGCAACGCGGCGCATGGTGGGGACTTGGTGTTCTTTCAGCCGCACAGTGCACCCGGCGTCTACGCACGTGCCTTCTTGGAAGGCCGCTTGAGCGAGGCCGATTTGTCGCACTACCGCCAAGAGATCATGGCGCCCGCAGGTGTGCGTGGCTTGAGCAGTTACCCGCATCCGTGGTTGATGCCTGATTTTTGGCAGTTCCCCACCGGCTCGATGGGCATTGGCCCGATCAGCTCGATCTACCACGCCCGCTTCATGCGCTACCTCACACACCGCCAGTTGCAAGACTGCAGCGCGCGCAAGGTGTGGGGCGTGTTTGGCGATGGCGAGATGGACGAGCCCGAGAGCATGAGTGCCCTCACGTTGGCCTCGCGCGAAAAGCTCGACAACCTGGTGTGGGTGGTCAACTGCAATTTGCAGCGCTTGGACGGCCCAGTGCGTGGCAATGGCCGCATCATTGATGAGTTGGAGCGCCTGTTCCGTGGTGCCGGATGGAACGTGATCAAGCTGGTGTGGGGCAGCGATTGGGATGGTTTGTTTGCCCGCGATGTCACCGGTGCCTTGGTGCGTGCCTTTGCCGACACGGTGGACGGCCAGATGCAAACCTTTGCCGCCAAAGACGGTCGCTTCAACCGCGACACCTTCTTTGGTCAAAACGAAGAACTCGCCCGTTTGGCCCAAGGCATGACCGATGAGCAAATTGACCGCCTCAAACGCGGCGGCCATGATTTGGTGAAGATCCATGCGGCCTATGCCGCAGCCGCCAACCACCAAGGCCAGCCCACGGTGATCTTGGCCCACACCAAAAAAGGCTATGGCATGGGCGAGGCCGGGCAGGGTAAGATGACCACCCACAGCCAAAAGAAACTCGACGAGACGGCCTTGATTGAGTTCAGAAACCGTTTCAACTTGCCGTTGACCGACGAGCAGGCCACGCAGTTGCAATTCTTCAAGCCCGCCGACGACAGCGCAGAGATGCATTACCTGCATGCGCAACGCCAACGCTTGGGCGGCTACATGCCCCAGCGCCACACCCAAGCCGATGTTGTGCCCGTGCCTGCACTGGCCCAGTACGCGAACTTCGCGGTCAATGCAGCGGGCAAAGAAATGTCCACCACCATGGCCTTTGTGCGCTTGTTGGGCAACTTGCTCAAAGACCCCGCGCTGGGGCCACGCATCGTGCCCATCGTGGCCGATGAGGCGCGCACCTTTGGCATGGCCAACTTGTTCAAACAGGTCGGCATTTACTCGAGCGTGGGCCAGCGCTATGAGCCCGAAGACATTGGCTCGGTGCTGAGTTACCGCGAGGCGCTGGATGGCCAAATTTTGGAAGAGGGCATCAGCGAGGCTGGCGCCATCGCCAGCTGGACCGCAGCGGCCACCAGCTACAGCGTGCATGGCTTGGCCGTGTTGCCGTTCTACATTTACTACTCGATGTTTGGTTTTCAGCGCGTGGGCGACGCCATTTGGGCCGCTGCAGACCAACGCGCGCGGGGCTTCTTGTTGGGCGCCACCTCAGGGCGCACCACGCTGGGTGGAGAAGGCTTGCAACACCAAGACGGCAGCAGCCATTTGGTGGCGGCCACGATTCCGAATTGCCGTGCGTATGACCCGGCCTATGCGGGCGAGATGGCGGTGATTGTGGACCACGGCATGCGCGAGATGTTGGTCGAGCAGCGCGATGTTTTCTACTACGTCACCTTGATGAACGAAAACTACGCCCAGCCCGATTTGCCCGAGGGTGTGGCGCAAGACGTGATTCGCGGTTGCTACAAGTTCAAAACCTTCGCATCAGCCCAAGCCAACGCGCCACGTGTGACCTTGATGGGCTCGGGTGCGATCTTGACCGAGGTGGTCAAAGCGGCTGAGCAACTGGCGGCGCAAGGTATTGCCAGCGATGTCTACAGCGTCACCAGTTGGAGTGAGTTGGCGCGTGATGGCCTGGCGTGTGAAGAACGTGCTTTGGCTGGCGACGCCACACCGGGCGTGCCGTTTGTGCAGCAACAGTTGGCACACAGCCAGGGCCCCATCGTGGCGGCCACCGACTATGTGCGCGCAGTGCCTGAGAGTGTGCGTGCTTATCTGCCACAAGGGCGTCGTTACCTGAGCTTGGGCACCGACGGGTTTGGCCGCAGCGACACGCGTGCGGCTTTGCGTGCCTTCTTCCATGTGGATGCCGCGAGCATCGTCAAAGCTGCGCTGTTCGCACTGGGGCAATGAACACGGTCGAGTCTGAGAGACGCGACAGCTGAAGAGGCGATGGCGTGAGAGGTGCTTCAAACTCTCACGTGGCGTGCCTCAAGGCCGTGTGTGTTGCAGGGCGCGGTTGAAGTAGCTCAAGTCCAAAAATTTCTCGGGAGCCGGTGCTTTGCCGCCCCATTGGCCCTCGATCTCGGCGCGCAAAGCCAACACGTTTTTGAAGCCTTGCATGTCGAGCGCGCAGTCTTTGGACAGGCCGCTGCCTGAGGGGTCGTTCAAGGCTTGGTAGGTCAACTCGGCTTTGTTCGCATCGAGTTTCAATTCACGCGACAGCACGTTCAGGGTGAGTTCTTTTTGTGCGGGATCTTGCGCCGCGCGACAGCCTTCAATGTAAGCCGCAACGTAACGCTCCACCGCAGAGGCGTTGGCCGCAGCCCATGGACGCATCACAAAAATTCCGCCAGCCTGGTAAGGACCGTACAAGGCCGTGGTGGTGCCTAGGCTTTTGGCCCCACGCTCTTTGGCCAAGAAGTTCCAGGGCGGGTTCAGCAAGGTGGCAGCGCCGGCGGGTGTGTCAAGACCTTTGGTGCGCGCTTCCGAGCCACCCAAGGGGTCGAGCTTGTAGTCTTTGCCGTCCACCAAGCCTGCGTCTTTCAAAATCTTGCGACCAATCAAGGCATAGGCCGTATCAGGTGCATCGACCACATAGGTGCGGCCACGCAGGTCCGACGGCTTGTTGATGTCTTGGCGCACCAACATTTCGTTCATGCCTCCATCACCGCCAGACAGAATGACCACGTCCTTTTTCGCCACCTCAATCATGGCAATCGCGTTGTCGACGGCCGCATGCGCGATCTCAAATTTGCCTTCGGCCAAGCCCGCACGTTGTTGGTCTGAGTTGGGTGTGAACTGCATCACTGGCGTGATGCCACGGCGCGCAAAGTAGCCTTTTTCCATCGCCATGTAGATGGGGATGTTGCTGGCGCCACGGAATACGTTGACCCGCAAGGTGACAGGTTCGTTGGCAGGCGCTTGGGCCACCGGGGTGGTGCTGCAAGCAGCCAGGCACAGGGCCATCGAGGCGATCAAGGTTTTGTACATGGACACTTTCATAGGTTAACGAATGTATTGCTCACAGTTCTTCTTTTTTTTGTCGTCTGAAATGCGTTTGCAGTATTTGACGTCATTGTTGGTTTTGGCCAAGCATTTGTATTGCAAGTCGCTGTTGCCAATGCGGGTGCAAAACTCTGCTTTGTTGGCATCGATGGCTTGGCAGTAAAGTTTCTTGTCCGGGTTATTGATTGCGTTGCAGCCTTCGTAAGCTTCCTTTTGGGTGTACTCCTTGGTCGCGGCTGTGGCATTGAAGATGACCATCAACAGTATCAAAAAAATTCTCATGATGCCTTCTCCTGTTGGTCATGACTGGCGCATTCAAATCGGCTGATCTCCCGCGAGGGTGATACGGTGCATGATGCGCTTAAATCCGTGGTAATCGTTGACGGGATTGTGTTGTGTGCAACGGTTGTCCCAAAAAGCCAATGAATACTGTTTCCAGACGAAACGGCATGTGAATTCAGCCTTGACCTGATGTTCAAACAGGAACTTTAAGAGAGGTGCACTTTCTTCGTCGGTCATCCCCACAATGCCTGAGGTATGGGCCACGTTCACGTACAAGGCCTGACGGCCGGTTTCTGGATGGGTGCGTACCAGCGGGTGTGCGTGGGTGTAGTTCTTGGGTATATCTGCTTTGCCGTCGGTTTTGAGGCGGTCTTCACGCGTTTTGGAGACATCGGCCTTGGCCGAGCTGCTGATGCCCTGCAGGCCAACCAGCACAGATTTCATGGTGTCTGAGAGCGTTTCCCAAGCGAGGTACTGGTTGGCGAACAAGGTGTCACCCCCATAAGGCGGGATTTCGCGCGCTAACAGCATGGAGCCCATGGGCGGTTGTTCGAGGTAGGTGGTGTCGGAGTGCCAAATACCGCCGAAGTTGTTCTTTTCGTGTTCGAGTTTTTTAACTTCAATCACGCAGGGAAAATTGTCCAGACCTTTGACGAAAGGGTATTCCACAGGTTCGCCCATGGATTGGGCAAAGCGCATGAACTGCGTCGGCGTGAGGTTTTGATCTCGAAAGAAGATCACCAAGTGTTCAAGCAATGCAGCGCGAATGGCTTGTTGCAAATCGGTCGACATGGGTTGCGTCAGGTCAACCCCGTGCAGTTCTGCGCCCAGGGCGCCTGCGATGCGATGAATTTTCATCAAATTATTCTGTCACAGCTGGTGTTTTTGGGGACTGGTGTTTGTCCGCACTGCGACAAGAGAAGCGAGGCGTTCGTGTCATCCTCTGGCCACAAAAAATACCAGGAGTCTGTGTGTTCAATATCCTCATCAAAACCTTGGCCTTGGGATTGTTCTGCGTGACTGCCCAATCTCAAGCGCAAGACTTTCTGTCGCGTCCCGTGAAGATCGTGGTCCCGCAAACACCCGGTGGCGCATCCGATGCCTTGGCCCGCATCGTGGGGCAAAAGTTGAGCGAAAAGTGGCAGCAGTCGGTGGTGGTGGAGAACCGCGCTGGCGCAGGTGGCAATGTAGGCATGGAGTATGTGGCCCAATCCGCCCCCGATGGACACACCTTGTTGATGAGCTATGTGGGGTCACATGCCATCAATGCGTCGTTGTACAAAAAACTGCCGTTCGATCCCGAAAAAGATTTCGCACCCGTGGCGACCTTGGCCACCTTGCCGTTTGTGTTGGTGGCACGCCCGGATGCCCCCTTCAAATCGGTGAAAGAGTTGGCCGAACAAGGCAAAAGAACGCCGTTGACTTTTGGCTCTGCAGGCAATGGATCGGTCAACCATTTGTTGGGCGTGATGTTCAATTCGGCTGCGGGGACCAAGCTGGAGCACATTCCTTACCGCGGTGCGGCGCCCGCCATGCAAGACCTGCTGGGCGGACAAATCAACCTGGTGTTCACCAGTTTGCCCTCGGTGGCCGGGTCGATCAAGAACGGCAGCTTGCGCGCGATTGCAGTGACCAGTGGTGCGCGTTCCTCTAACTTTCCCACCATCCCCACCATCGCAGAGGCGGGCTACAAAGAGTTTGATGTCTCGCCTTGGTTCGGTTTGTTTGCCCCAGGTAAAACGCCTGCGGCAGTGGTGCGTCGCATCAACCAAGACATCCAAGAGGTGTTGAAGAACAAGGATGTGATTGAGAAATTCAACGCCCAAGGTGCCGATGTCTTGATCACCCAACCGGCGGAGTTTGGCGCGATGTTGAAAAACGACCTCGCCAAGTGGGGCGAGGTCGTCAAAGCCTCAGGCGCGCAGATCGACTGAGGCGAGTGTGCGCGCTGACCTCAAGCGCGCGGGGGCAGCACCACGTTGACGGGTTTACCGCCCTCGGCCTTGCCGGTGATGGGGGGCTTGGGCAAGCGGTTCTCGCCGGGCTCAATCACGAAGGTGTAATCCAGTGAATACCAATTGCCTTTGATCTGAGGGTCAGGTGCCGGCGTGTCGGTGTGCAACACGTAATGGCCAATCAAGGCTTGGGTCACGGCAAATTGCACATCGGTTTCTAAAAACGGATCGTCGCTGGAATACACCTGCGAGAACTGGGTTTTGTAGCCCGGTTTGTTGATCATGAAATGGATGTGTGCGGGACGCATGTTGTGGCGGCTTTGCGCTCTGAGCAGCGCGCCCACTGGCCCACTGAGTGGAATGGGGTAGCCCGCAGGCTTGATGCTTTGAAACGCGATGTGGCCTTGCGCATCGGTGGTGAATTTACCCCGCAAATTCATGTCGGCTTGTTCGGGGTCTTGGTTTTCATAAAACCCTTCGTCGGAGGTGTGCCACACATCGACCTCGGCATCGGCCACCGGCTGGCCTTTGCGGTCACGCACCCAAGCATTCACGAAGATCGGCACGCCTGCCGTGGGCGAGCGCAGCAGCGATGCGCCCGAGGCCATGCGCGGTGCATCTTGGCGCCAAAACGGACCCATCAAATTGGCGGTGGTTTCGGATTGACCGCTGTCGCCGTTGTTGAGCAAGCACACCAAGGAGGACAGGCCCATAGACCCAGCCGCCAGCACCACCTCGTTGTGCGAGGGGGTGGTGAGTTGCCCCAGCTGAGCGATCACGCCACACACTTGATGAAACTCGGCCTCGGTGAGTTGTGCGTCGCGTGCAAAGCCGTGCAGGTGAATCACGGCGGCCTTCATGATGGTTTTGAAGCGTTCGTCTGTGGCGTGTTCCAGCTCAGCTAAAACTGCGGTGGTGACGTCTTGTTGGTTTTGGATGATCATGGGTGGTTTGAATTTTCAAGGTTTGACGTGTGAGGAAATTTCCGGGTCGTTGTGGGTCAGGTAGTCCCACATGCGTTCTACGATGCCGCCGTTCCAAGTTGCGCGTTCTTGGGCCTCTTGTTGGGTATTGAAAACTTGGGTGTCGGCATGTCCCGCTGCACGCACTGCGTTTTCAACCCGACCGGCATCTTCCAAGAACCAGGCCAAGACCAAGGCTTTTTGGATCGAGTCGGCCACCGTCACAGCACCATTGACACTGACGACGACTGCGGGGGCATTGCCCAGGGTGTCGACCACGCCCTCGGCCGCAGCTTCGTTGCGCACCAGGGCGGTGTGCTCCCATCGTGGGACCTGTGGGTAGAAATAGCTGGAAAAGCCGTGCCGTGCAGAGGGCGTCAATTTCATGGCGGCGAGCGCCATCACATGCGGCGGAAAAAACCGGCAAATCCCGTTCACATCGGCCCGTCGTTGGTAGACCTGTTGGTGGATGCGCACTTCACCCAACACCCCTTCGGGCAGCGGGGCGTTGACCGACACCACGGTGCCTGCATCTTGCGGGGTCAGCAAACCCATGGGGCGTGGGGCGCAGACTAAAAAATGCTCGGCGTCGAGCCTGAGGCTGCAGTGCCCGTAAGCGGTGGCTAAACCGGCGCGTGCCAAGGCGCGGCCGGTGATGCGGACAAGTTGCTCTTGTGCAGGTGTTGGCGTAGGCATTGTCATCAGACTTTGAATTCAGGCACATCGGGCACCGAGCCCCACATGCAAAACGATTTGGTGTCGAACGGAAATTGGCGCGGCATGTAATCCGGGTCATTGATCATGCGCACGCCACTTGAGAATTCATAGACCATGCCGTCCGGCCCTTCAAAGTACAAGAACATGGCGCCTGAGGTAGGGTGACGACCTGGGCCAAAGACCACACGCACGCCATGCTTTTGCAACAGATACCAGGTGCGCATGATGTCGTCGATCGATTCGACCTGGTGGTTGATGTGCTGCACACCGGCATAGGTGGATGGGAACAAAGCAATCTTGTGGTGGACTTCGTCGATGCGCAACAAAGGGGCTTGCCCGATGCGATCGCTGACCTTGGCGCTGAGCACCTCAGTCCAGAACTTTTCATCGCGCGCAGGGTTGGTGGTGCGCAGCCCGACGTGTGAAAAGCCTGTGGTCCCGGTGTCTCGGGTGGGGAAAAATCGCACCCCACAATGATGGGGGCGAACCACCAAATCGATTGAGTTGCCGCTGGGGTCTTTGAAGTTCAAAAAAGCATGCACACGGCGCATCTCGCAAGCGTCTGCATTGCCTTGTGTGAATGCATAGCCAATGTGTTCAAGATGCGCAGCAGCGCTCTCAAGCGCTGCCTCGTCGCGCAGTTCAAAGCCAATGGTGTGGTCGCTGGGGTCGCCATCAAAGTACACCAAGGTGTGGTCTCGGTCGTCACTGCGCAGGTAAGCGCATTGGCCATGTTTGGGGTTGCCGATCTGCTCGCCCACGCGCAGACCTAGGATGCTGTCCGCGTAGCGGGTCGCACCCTCTAAATCGCGGGTGCCAAGGCGGACGTAGCGTATGTCGTGGAGGTGAATCATCTCAGTGGTTGGTCAGGTTGAGCAGCCAATAGTAGACACCATTCGCTAGTTTTTGAAAAACGCTACAGTGCTGCGATCGACGGGTGATGTGGTGGACCTGTAAGGCTGCAATTGAACTCATTCTTTGTTATTAATCCGGGAGAAAAACATATGTTGAACGAATCAGAAAGACAGCAAGCGGTTGAACGTCTGTTGCAGGCCGAACAAAACCGCAAGCAAGCCACATTGTTGTCGGAAACGTTCCCTCACATTCAGCTCGAAGACTCCTACGCCATTTCAAGCGCCGTGGCGCAGCACAAAATCAAACACGGCGCCAAGTTGATTGGTCACAAGGTGGGGTTGACGTCCAAGGCCATGCAGGCGTCTTCCAAGATCGATGAGCCCGATTACGGCCATCTGCTCGACACCATGTTGATTGCCGAGGGCGCCAAAGTACCGCATGCCAACTTCTGTTTGCCGCGCGTTGAGGTGGAGTTGGCGTTTGTCTTGGGTGAGTCACTCAAGGGACCCGGCATTGGTTTGGTCGACGTGTTGCGTGCCACTGAATATGTGGTGCCCGCACTTGAAATTGTGGATGCACGTCTGGTGGACCAGCGCAAGATTTACGACACCGTGGCCGACAACGGTGCGGCTGCGGGTTTGGTGCTAGGCGGACGCCCGATTCGGCCCATGGACGTGGATTTGCGCTGGGTCAGTGCCTTGATGTACCGCAACTCAGACATTGAAGAAACCGGTGTCGCAGCGGGGGTGTTGGGCCATCCTGCCTTGGGTGTGGCTTGGTTGGCCAACAAGCTGGGTCAACATGGTGTGACGCTTGAGAAGGGGCACATCATTTTGTCGGGCTCATTCACGCGTGTGGTGTTTGCCAGAAAAGGTGACACCTTGTTTGGCGACTTTGGCCCCTTGGGCAGTGTGAGCGTGCAGTTCGTCTAAGTCCGTCCTTTGAGTCGAGTTGATCCCGAGTTTGTACAAAGCAATGTGTGAAAGCAAAAAAGAATGCAACAAGGTTTATCGGCTCAAATGGATATTGCCCGTGCAAACGTCCTCCTAGTCCAATTGCGTGGGTTGTTTGAACAAGCCGTCTTGAAGGTGGCGCATCAATGCGCGGTAGAAGGAAAATTAGACCCGCAGCGCTTGGACGAACACCAAGTGGTTTGCTATGAAATTGCTCTGGCCGGCGCCGAGTTGCTCGCAGCAGAGTCTTATCTGAGTCATTTGGACCCCTCCAATACCTTGGATCGCGCATTGGGCCTCTTGTTTGTATCCGACGCCATGACGGTCACCTTGTCGAGACTGGAGTCGATTTATTCAGAAGCCTGTCTCGACCTTGCGCCCTTGCATGAGCTGGCCAGCCGTGCTGAGTGGCAGGCCAATCGAAAAAACTTTACAAGTAGCCAAGCTTTATCTCTTGCAGGTAAAGCGGTGCTTGACGCCGATGGCGATGTGGATGCGGTGGTACTTGAGGGTGATGCGGCGATGGCACAAGCCGCATTCAGGCGCTTTGCTGCTGAGGTGGTGGCTCCCTTGTCTGAAAACATCCACCGTCAGAACTTGACAGTGCCAGAGGCCATCTTGCAGCCTTTGAAAGAGATGGGGGTGTTTGGCCTGTCCATTCCTGAGGCCTATGGTGGCAGTGCGCCATCTGGCACTGAAAACGCATTGATGATGATTGCTGTCACAGAGGCTTTGTCAGAGGCCTCGCTGGCGGCGGCGGGCAGTTTGATCACTCGCCCTGAAATCTTGGCACGTGCTTTGTTGGCAGGTGGCACCGAGCAACAAAAGGCACACTGGCTGCCTCAACTCGCCCAGGGCGAGCCGCTATGCGCCATTTCCATCACCGAGCCTGATTACGGCTCCGATGTAGCGGGCTTGATGTTGCGTGCATCGCCCTGCACAGATGGCTGGTTGCTCAATGGCGCCAAGACCTGGTGTACCTTCGCAGGCAAAGCAGGCTTGCTGATGGTGGTTGCCCGAACCGATCCAGACAAATCGTTGGGGCATAAAGGGCTGAGCCTGATGTTGGTTGAAAAGCCGAGCGACGAGGGGCATGAATTTGTCTATCAACAGCCCAAAGGCGGACGATTGACGGGCCGCGCGATACCGACCATCGGCTATCGGGGCATGCACTCTTTCGATTTGAAGTTTGAGGATTTCTTTGTTCCGCACGACTGTGTCATCGGTGGTGAAAAAGGCTTAGGCCAAGGGTTTTACTTCACCATGTCTGGAATGGTTGGAGGGCGCATGCAAACTTCTGCCCGTGCTTCGGGCGTGATGTGCGCTGCATTGAAGGCCGCTGTGCGTTACGCCCAAGATCGCCAGGTATTTGGTGCGCCTTTGGCCAGTTTTCCTCTGACCCAAGCCAAGATTGCACGAATGGCCGCCCAACTTGCGGGATGCAGGCAGCTGACTTACGCAGTAGGCCGAATGCTTGAAACTGGTGGCGGGCGCATGGAGGCGAGTTTGGTCAAGTTATTTGCCTGTAGAAGCGCTGAGGTGGTGACGCGCGAAGCCTTGCAAATTCACGGCGGCATGGGCTATGCCGAAGAAATGCCTGTGAGTCGTTTTTTTGTAGATGCGCGCGTTCTATCTATTTTTGAGGGTGCTGAGGAAACCTTGGCTTTGAAAGTGGTCGCCCGCAGTTTGTTGGAACAGCAATTGAGGTCCGTGCATGCCTGAGCAACCTGCTGCACCTGGTGCCATATTGGATGGATTGCGGGTGGTGGAAGCGTCTGCCTTTGTCGCAGCTCCGCTGGGAGGAATGACGCTGGGGCAGATGGGCGCAGATGTGATCCGCATTGACCCGCCTGGTGGGGGGCTCGATATGCGACGCTGGCCTGTCACTTCAGACAACGTCAGTTTGTTTTGGTGTGGGCTGAACAAGTCCAAAAGATCGGTCGTCCTCGACCTGTCTCGTCCTGAAGGACGGGAACTGGCCATGGCCTTGATCTGTGCCCCCGGCAAGGATGCGGGTCTGTTGCTCACCAACTTTCCAGCGCGTGGTTTTTTGGACTACGAGACATTGACGAAACGACGCCACGACCTGATTCAATTGACCATCACGGGCGACAGGCAGGGCGGTTCTGCGGTGGACTACACCATCAATCCTCGCATGGGGTTGCCTTTTTTAACCGGGCCTGCCGATGCAGCGCAGGTGGTCAACCATGTCTTGCCCGCATGGGATTTGATCACCGGCAATATGGCCGTGTCTGCCTTGCTCGCCGCTGAGAGGCACCGAAACCGAACCAACCAAGGTCAACACATGCGCTTGGCCTTGGAAGATGCCGCCTTGGCGGTGATGGGACATCTGGGATTTATTGCGCAAGCGCAGCTTGGGCAAGTGCGTGAGCGGGTGGGTAACGATTTGTATGGCGCCTTTGGCCGCGACTTTTTGACGCAAGATGGTGTTCGCATCATGGTGGTTGGCTTAACCCCCAAGCAGTGGCAAGGACTGTGTCAAGCCACGGGTTTGCAAGATGAGATGCTGCAACTGGCGCAAGACCTCAAACTCGACTTCAGACGTGAGGGCGATCGGTTCATGGCCAGAGACGCGATTGCTGATTTGCTGGGTGCTTGGCTCTTGCAGCACGACTTGTCTGACATCGCACCTGCTTTCAACGCCCACGGCGTGTGCTGGAGCATTTACCAAACAGTGACGCAACTTGTGGCGCACGATCCGGCGTGTTCAACCGAAAACCCGATGTTTGCCCAAGTCACTCAACCTGGGGTGGGCGGGTATTTGACCCCAGGTTTGCCCGTGTCTTTTTCTGGTTTCAAAAGAAACCCGCCCAGACCTGCACCCAACTTGGGGCAACATACCGAAGAGGTCATGATTGAGTTACTGGGTCTTTCGAGTGCTCAATTCGGACACTTGATGGACCAAGGCATTGTTGAATCTGCAGCCCATGCCAAGTGACACCCCAGTCAACGCGAATCTTCCCGACCTTAGCCCTTATGTGCGCCCCGGGGACACTGTTTTTTGGGGGCAGGCAAGTTCGGAGCCGATCACATTAACTCGGGCCTTGGTTGCCCAACGGCATCGTTTGGGTCGATTGCGTTTGGTGTTTGGCATCGACACGGGCAGAACACTCAAGCCTGAATACGCTGACGCTTTTGATTTTGTCAGCTACACAGGCGCGGGTGTAAATCGTTTGCTGGCCCAAGCGGGTGTGCTGGACATCTTTGCATGCCCCTATTCGCAGCTGCCGGATGCGCTGCAAACCGGCATGCTCAAGGTGGATGTGGTCTTGATCCAAGTCTCCTCCCCAGACGCAAACGGTCACCATAGCTTGGGTATTTCGAATGACTTATTGATCGCCGCTTTGGCGCAGGCCCGTGTGGTGATTGCCGAAGTCAACCCCAAGGTTCCTCGAACTTTTGGTGAACGTACGTTGCATGTGGACGACATCGATTGCTGTGTGCCCGCGCAGTTTGATCCGCTGGAAATCATGCCAACCAAAGCGCCAAGTCCGCTTGAACGAACGATTGCAAGTCATGTCGCCTCTTTGATTGATGATGGTGTGACCTTGCAGCTTGGAGTCGGTGGTGTTTCGGATGCTGTACTGCCCATGCTCAAAGATCGCCGTCACTTGGGCCTGCACTCAGGCATCGTGGGTGACGGTGTGGTGGGCTTGTATGAATCGGGTGCACTGACCAATGCACTCAAGACGATTGACCCTGGCGTGAGCGTGACGGGCGTACTGATGGGGAGTCAACGGCTTTTTCGTTGGGCGCATGAGAATCCCAAACTCCAACTCAGAGGTTCAGGCTACACCCACAACCCAGAGGTGTTGCGTCAATTGGAGCGGTTTGTGGCCATCAACTCCGCCATTGAAATTGACCTGACGGGTCAAGTCAATGCAGAAGTGGCAGCGGGTCAGTACTTGGGTGCGGTGGGTGGCGCGCCTGATTTTTTGAGAGCAGCTCAACGTAGCCGTGGCGGGATTCCCATTGTGGCTCTGGCTTCTACGGCTGGCGTGCAAAGTCGCATAGTGGCCAAACTGTCTGGGCCAGTGACCACCTCGCGCAGTGACGCGGGTGTGTTTGTCACCGAGCATGGCATTGCAGATTTGCGAGGCTTGACTTTGCGAGCTCGGATGGAACGAATGATCGCGATTGCCGCCCCAGAGCACAGATCTGAATTGGCTCAGGCAGCCTCAAAGACGGGCGGATTGAGTTAAATCAAAATTGAGCTTGAACTTTGACATGGTCTTGCACCCTGACGAGGCTTTGTTTCCGATCCCACCGTTGGGCCAGCGCAAGCTTTCACTCACTCGGTTTGAGCGGTATGGGAGTTGATGGCAGTTGGCTGATCACCAAAAAAGTGATCACTGAGGTAATGAGCATCACGCTCAAGAGCGCTGTAAAGCCAGCCTGCTTGACGATAGGGCCAATCAACAAAACGGCCAAGGAACTTCCGCCCAATGACACCGTCAAACGCATGCCAGAGACGCGGGAACGTTGGGCATCGTCTACATAGCGGGCAATCATGGCATCGGTGAAAGGCACGGCACCAAAAATCCCCGCCATGAATAGAAACAAAATTGCATAAAACAGCCAGCCATCCAACCACGTGGCCATGGTGATGCAAACGGCTTGGTAAATGATCACTGCCATGTAGAGCTTTCTCAATGGGTATCGATCAATCCAATGGCCCACTAGCAGCTGAGTGAGTGAGGCGACCCCGTACACCAAGCCCAGCAAGGTTCCGATGTAGGCCGGGTCTTGAGAGATTTCATGCATGCGTTGGCTGAGCAATTCGTAATTGCTGTTGGTGGACAGGTTAAAGAGCAAGCTGCCTGTGGTCGAGGCCATGGTCATGATCAACAAGAGCTTGGCGATGGATTTGCCAGAACTTTGGCTGTCTACAACTTTTTTGCGGGCGGGCGCGGCTTTTTCTTGGGGCGAGACCAGCCAAAACATCACGCCACATGCCATGCACACCACGCCGGGAATAAAAAACGCCATGCGCCAGCCTTGGTACTTGACCAAATAACCCGTGATCACTGCAGCCAAGGCGACGCCTAAGTTGCCGCACAAACCGTTCACACCAATCGTCCACCCTGGACGCTGCGTGTCTTGAACCAGCATTGGAATTGCAATGGGGTGATAGATCGAGGCAAAGCAACCCAGCAATGCCAATGCCCAAGCAATTTGCAAGGGAGTGTTGGCAACACCCACCAAGACACTGGCCAAGCCCATGCCAAAAAAGAACACCAGCATCATGGGGCGGCGACCCCAGTGGTCTCCCAGTTTTCCAGAGGGCAAAGATCCAATGCCAAATAGAAAAAATGCTGTCACGCTGTAGGGCATCAGGTCCTCCCAACGCTCTAGACCAAATTCCAGCGCAATGCTGGAGACGGCCGTGGCAAAAATCAACAGAAACATATGGTCAATCGCGTGACCTAAGTTCAACAGAATGTGGGTGGCGCTTTTACGCCTGTTTAGGGCTTGAGTTTGTGCAGTCAATTGAAATGTTTCCAGCTGTGGTGTCGCTTGATGATTTTCATGCAAGCCGAAGATCGCTGCGGATTATTTGCCAGACCCATGAAGAAATTAAGGGTTTACCCTTGTCTCGCATGGAGCCACCGTGACAGATGCCTTGATTCAGCTCACCTAAACTCGCGCATTTCCAATTCACGGAGCCTTTGCCCGATGTCCATGGTTCAGCTGGCGCTCAAGCGCCCTTACACGTTCATCGTGATGGCGATTCTGATTGTGTTGGCCACGCCGTTCGCGCTCAAAAACATGGCGACGGAC
>CANFYL010000028.1 GCA_947451285.1 Comamonadaceae bacterium | reverse complement strand
CGCAACACGGCGGCCGCGTGGTCAAACCTGCAGCCCCCAGCGCCGACCCAGCCGGCGGCACCTCGCTGACCTTGGCTGACCCACATGGCCGCGTGTTTGAGCTGGTGGTGGGCGACACCTTGCGTTCAGCCCCGAGCGAGGAAGCGGATCAGCCCATGCGCTTGGCCCATGTGGTGCTCAACAGCCACGACGTTGAGGCCAGCCGACAGTTTTTGGAGCAGGTGCTGGACTTCTCCATGTCTGACCGCACCAAGATCATGGCCTTCATGCGTTGCAACAGCGACCACCACAGCATCGCCCTGGGCGACACCGACAACGATGCCTTGAACCACATCGCGTTTTTGATGCCCGACCTGGAGTCGGTCATGCGCGGGGGCGGGCGCATGCGTGACGCGGGCTTTGGCATCGAGTGGGGCCCTGGCCGTCATGGCCCTGGCAACAATGCCTTCAACTACTTTGTCGGTCCGTTCGATCTGGTGATCGAGTACACCGCCGACGTGCAGCAAATCGACGACAGCTACAAAACCGGCCAACCCTCCGACTGGAAGTGGCCCGAAGGCCGCGTCGACCACTGGGGCATTTCCCAGCCACCCAGCGCCAAGCTCAAAGAAGCCCAGCGCGCCGTCCTGTTTGAAGCCGTTTGAAGATGCGTACAGAAATGTTTGATGTGGCGATCGTGGGCTTTGGCCCCACCGGCGCCGTGGCTGCGGGTTTGTTGGGTGGTCGTGGCCTGAAGGTGTGGGTCTGTGACAAGTCAGAGGACGTGTACGACAAGCCCCGCGCCATTGCCTTGGACCACGAGATCATGCGGGTGTTTCAAGAGTTGAATTTGGTCGACGCCATCGCGCCGTTCACCGAACCCTTCACCAACTCCGAGTTCTTTGGCGTTGACGGTCAGCTCATCAAATGCATGTCCACCGTGGCCGAGCCTTACCCACTGGCCTACACGCCCTCGTTGGTGTTCAGCCAACCGCCCGTGGAAGCGGCCTTGCGCGCCCATGTGCGCAGCCTGCCCAAGGTCACTGTGGCGCTGGGCCACACCGTCACCGCTGTTGCGCAAGACAGTGAGGCCGCCACGCTGACGGTGCTGGACGCGCAAGGCCACAGCAGCCAGGTGCAAGCGCGTTACATCATTGGCTGCGACGGCGCGTCGAGCTTTGTGCGCAGCCAAGTGGGCTTGACGCTGGAAGACCTGGGCTTTGACGAGCCCTGGTTGGTGGTGGACGTGTTGGTCAACGAACAAGGGCTGAAAAAGCTGCCCACAACCAGCGTGCAGTACTGCGAGCCAGAGCGTCCTTGCACCTTGGTGATTGGGCCGAAGAACCACCGCCGTTGGGAGATGTCGATCAACCCCGGCGAAGACCCGCAACACCTGGCCACGCCCGAAGGCACCTGGCCTTTGCTGGCGCGCTGGCTCACGCCGGCTGACGCCACGCTGTGGCGCCAAGCCAGTTACCGCTTTCACGCCTTGGTGGCCCAAGACTGGCGCCAAGGCCGCGTGTTTTTGGCGGGCGACGCCGCGCATCAGCAGCCGCCGTTCCTCGGACAAGGCATGTGCCAAGGCGTGCGCGATGCCGCAAACTTGAGCTGGAAGCTGGCCGAGGTGTTGAGCGGTTGCGCCCACGCCAGCTTGCTCGACACCTACGGCCAAGAGCGCAAAGCCCACGTGACCGAGCTGACCCGACGCATCAAAGGCATTGGCCAATTGGTGGGCCAGCGCGATGTGGCCAAAGCCCGCGCGCGCGATGCCCAGTTGTTGGCCGAGTGTGGCGGTGTGGTTCAACCCATGCCGCGACAAAACGTGCAACCCGCTTTGGCCCAAGGTTGCTTGGTGCCCGGCACTGCGGCAGCAGGCACCTTGTTTCCCCAAGCCTGGTGGCAGCAGGGCGCACACAAACAACGCATGGACACGGTGTTGGGCACGGGCTGGCGCGTGTTTGTGGCGGCCGGTGCCGATGCGGGTTTTGAGGCCGCACTGGCCGCAGCCCCTGCCGCGTTGCAACTCAACGTTGTGCGCTTGGGCACCCCCGATGCGCCTGAGTGCGATGGCGTGTTGGCTGCATGGTTCCAAGCCAACGGCTGCCAAGCCGCTTGGGTGCGGCCCGATCACTATGTGTTTGCCACGGCCCACACAGCCGCAGAACTCACCACACAGCAGCAAGCGCTGCGCACTTACTTTTCATAAATACAACCGGAGACCCTCATGACACGTCGTCACTTTCTGCACACCGCCTTGGCCACGGCCGCAGGTTTGAGCACCACCCCACTGTGGGCGCAAAGCGCTGCATGGCCCGACAAACCCATCAAAGTGGTGCTGTCGCAGCCGCCAGGCTCTGGCCCCGACAACGTGGCGCGCTTGCTGGGCGAGCGCATCAGCAAGACCTTGGGCCAGCCTTGGGTGATCGACAACAAACCGGGTGGCCAAAACATCATCGGTGCACAGGCCGCAGCGCGTTCGCCGGCCGATGGCTATACCTTGTACTTCGCCACCACGGCGGCCTTGGTGACCAACAAGCATTTGTTCAAGACCATGCCCTACGACCCACAGAAAGACTTTGTGCCGGTCGCATTTGTGGCCAAGAGCCCGTTTGCGGTGTTGGTCAAGGCCGAGTCACCCATTGCCTCGATCCAAGACCTGATCGCACGGGCCAAAGCCACGCCGGGCAAGCTATCGCTGGCCAACGAGGGTCCACGCACCTTTGGCGGCATCATTGCGCGCCTCATCAACGCGCGTACCAAGATGGAAGCCAACTTGGTGGCCTATGCCTCGGTCAGCGTGGCCGTGCAAGACGTGTTGGGCGGACACGCTGAAGCCGTAGTGGCCGACTTGGCCTCTACCGCCGCTTTGGTTCGCCAAGGCCGCTTGCGTTTGCTGGCTGTGACGTCGGGCAAGCGTTTGGCAGGATGGGAGCAAGTGCCGGCCTTGTCGGAGCTGCTGGCTAATTTTGAAATGGTGGGCTGGTTCGCCTTGATGGCTCCCACGGGCACGCCAGCGGCGGCGATTCAAAAGCTCAACGTCGAAGTCAACAAGTTGTTGGCCGAGCCCGAGTTTGCGCAACGCATGCTCACCATGGGCCCCATCGCAGAGCCTTTGGGCGGGCCCGAGAAGGCCGAAGCCTTCTTGAACCGTGAGCATGAGCGCTGGGCCGAAGTGGCCAAAGAGATTGGCCTCTTGCCCGAATAAGGCTGTTCAAGGGCCCTCACGCAGGGGCTTGGCTCAGAGCGCTTACTTCTTCTTGGCCATGCCTTCGGCCGAGCAAGGGTTCTCGGTCGAGCAACGGTCGCCAATCACACCCACGGCTTGAATTTCAATTTCAATGCCGGGACGTGCAAAGTTGGTCACGGTGATCAATGCGCTGCCGGGATAGTTGCCGTTTTGGAAAAAGTCTTTGCGCATTTCCACAAAGCGGTCGCCATAGCGTGATTCTTTGATGAATACCGTCATGGTCACGATGTTGGCCAAGCTGCCACCAGCTCGGCGCATCACTTGGTCGATCTGCGACACCACCTGTTTGGTTTGCGCTTCGAAGTTGTTCGAGATGTCTTTGCCATCGTTGTCTCGGGTGGCGGTTTGACCGGCTACCCACACCGTCTTGCCGCCTTCGGTGATCACGCCGGGTGAGAATGCCCGAGACAATTGAAACGGTGTTTTCTCCATGTACTCAGCCGCAGAGGCAGCGGGCAGATACACACCTGCAAGAGTCAGCAACGCAAGAATCGATGAAGCGAAATTTTTCATAGGGCTCTCTGTGTCAAAACATGGTCAAGATCAACCACAGCCCGAATGTAATTCAGACCGAGCGCCTTGATGGCGCTTACTCCGCTTGCACGCCTGCGAGGCGAATGGCCTTGCGGGTTTGCTCAATGTCACGCGCCAAGAACTCGCGAAAGGCCTCGCCTGTGCTGCTGTGCGGCACCGCGCCATGGATGGCAAAACCTTCCTTGATGTCTTTGGTTTGCAAAGCCTGCGTCAATTGACGGCGCAGCACATCTGACACCTCTGCGGACAAGCCTTTGGGGCCCATCAAGCCAATCCAACTGGTGAACTCAAAGCCGGGCAAGGTCTCGGCCAAGGAAGGCACGGGCCCCAAGGGCTGCGTGCCTTTGGGCATGCTGTGGCCCAAAATTTTCAATCGTCCGCCTTTGACCAAAGCCATCGCTACGGGGGCCGGTGTGAGCGTCCAGTCGGTCTCGCCACTCACCACCGAGCCCACCGATTGGCTGCCGCCTTTGTAGGGCACATGCAGCGCTTCAAAGCCGGCCGCCGAGCTCAAGGCCACACCGGCCAAATGGCTCACCGAACCAGGCCCGGCTGAGGCCATGTTGAACTTGCCGCCTTGTGCTTTGGCGTAGGCCACAAACTCTGACAGCTTGTTCACGGGCAAGCTGGTGCGGCACACCAACACATTGGGCAGCAGGGCCACGAGCGAGATCAGCTCAAAGTCTTTCAGCGGGTCATAACTGATGGCTTTTTGCAGCAAGGGCGCCACGGTGACAGAACTGCTGGATGCTGCAATCACGGTGTAGCCATCGGGTGTTGCCACCTTACCGGCGTCGATGCCCACCGCACCTGCAGCTCCGGCTTTGTTGTCGACCACCAAGGCCTGACCCAGCAAGGGCGAGAGTTGCTGGCCAAGCAAACGGCTGATGGTGTCAACCGAGCTGCCCGGTGCATTGGGCACGATCAAGCGCACAGGTCGCGCGGGATAGCGCGGGTTTTGCGCCCACAACGGGTTGTGCACGCTCAAGCCCGCGCCGCCGAGCCATGCGCTGTGCAGCAGTTGTCGACGTGAAATGTCAGAGTTCAACATGGGTGTAGGGGTTGAGGTGATGAGGGTGGAACTGGGGCATCAGCCCTGCATCAGGGCTTGCAAGGATTGGGACATCAAACCTTTGGGATTGGCAAAAGTTTCTAGCATTTCAAAATGGTTCAAGCCAGCACCCCAGCGGAAACTCAAATCGGCACCAAGGTCTGACAGGCCTTGGGCGAACTCCATGGCTTGGCGTTTGAACTCGGGAGACTCATCCTCCCCACACATCAGCACCACCGGCATGGTGACGTTGTGCAGATGGCGCTGGGGGCTCAAGTCTTGCAGGGTTTTGGGGGTGAACCGAACATAGTTGCTGCGTGCGGACAGACTCACTGGCTCGAGCTCATACATGCCACTGCAACACAACAGCGCATGAACTGGCGATTTGATAAAGCCCCTTGGCGCCCAGTTGTATGAACCCAAGTAAGCCGCCAAATGGGCCCCCGATGAATGACCAACCACATAAATGCGCAGTGGATCGGCGCCCATTTCCGCGGCGCGCTCTGCCGTAAAGCTCAGTGCGCGTTGCAGTTGATCGGCCATGGTCAGCAAGTTGCCGTTGACATCGGTCACCGCCGAAAAGTCGGGTACCACCAAGTGTGCGCCGCGCTCGTGCAGCCAGGCGGCTGCCATGCCGTAGTCTTTGGCCACGCCGCGCCGCCAGGCTCCGCCATGAATGAAAAACACCAGCGGTGCATGGCGCGCGCGGCTGGGGTACCAATCGAGCGCCTCTACTTTTGTGGGGCCATACGGCATGCGTTGCACCAGTGTGCCTTGCTGCAGCAGGGTGGCACGCGCCGCGTCGCTGTGTGCAGCGCAGCGCGCCAGCACCTCGGCCATGTTGGCCGCGTGTTGGGTTTGGTCATAGGCCCAATCAAGTTGGGTTTGCGTGAGGTCTCGCCAGACTTTGTTTGTCATTCGATCACGGTGCCTGAAGTTTTGATGGTGGTTCTGCGTGAAGCGCTTTCGCTGCGGATGTGGCGACGAAATTCGTCGGGGCCAGCACCCACAAAGTCGTAGGACTTGCCTTCAATCTCTTTGCTACGAAAATCGGGTTCGCTGATCACGGCCAAGATATCGCGGTGCATGCGGCTCACCAAAGCAGGTGCAAAACTGGCGGGGGCAAACACACCGACCCAGACATTGGCATCCACCTCGGGGAACCCCAATTCGGTCATGGTGGGCACATCGGGATAAGCGGGGGCTCGGGTTTTGCCACCATAGGCCAAGGGCTTGATGCGTTTGCTGGCCAGGTGTGGGCGCGCCGACACAATGCCCGACCAGGTGAGCGGTACCTCACCGCTGACCACCGCGGTCACCGCTTGCGGAATGCCACGGTAAGGAATGTGCACGATGAACACGCCCGCCTTTTGTTTGAGCATCTCCGTGGCCAACTGCGGCTGACTGCCAGGTCCATATGAGGCATAAGAGAGAGACCCTGGCTTTTCTTTGGCCAAGGCCAGCAACTCTTTGAGGCTGTTGGTGGGCAAGTTGGCGTTGGCCACCAGCATTTGGCTGAAAGCCACCAACTGGGTCACGGGTGCAAAATCTTTGTCCGCGTCATAGGGCAACTTGTTGTAGAGGTGGGGGTTGATGGTGAAGGTGGCGTCGGTGGTGAACAGCAAGGTGTGGTTGTCGATGGCGCGCGCCACAGCCTCGGTGCCAATCAAGGTGTTGGCGCCGGGGCGGTTGTCAACCGTGATGGGTTGTTGCCATTTGTCTTGCAGGCGTTGGGCCAAGGCACGTGCCATCACATCCACACCACCCCCCGCGGGGTAGGGCACGATCAATTTGATCGGGCGCGTGGGCCATTCTTGTGCCTGCGCAGTGCCTGTGGCAACACACAGTGCCATCAGCAAAACCATCGTCCAATGCTTCATGGGTGATTCCTCAAACCTGCGGGTAGGATGCAACGCGTCGCCACATCTTGGCCCCTAGAAATTGGCACCGATCATGACACAGCCCACGGCCTATCCAGTGCTGCCGGACCTTCGGTTTGCACGTATTCCACTTACATCTTATGCACGCTACTTGGGCGACCGTTTTTCCTACATGGAGGCTGGGCCTGCCGATAAACCGTGCCTCTTGTTTTTGCATGGCATTGGCAGCAACGCCACTTACTACCGTTTTCAATTTGCGGCCCTGAGCCAACATTTTCGCGTGGTGGCTTGGAATGCCCCCGGCTACTGGTTGAGCGACAACCTCAAGATTGAGCAACCCAGTGATGCGGACTATGCACAGGCCGTGGCCGATTTCACGCAAGCTTTGGGGCTGCAGCAGTTTGTTTTGTGTGGCAACTCGTTTGGGTCGGTGGTGGCGCAGGCCTTTGCGATGCGCCACCCGCAGCGTGTGCAAGGCTTGGTCTTGACGGGCACAGGGGTGGGCCAGAAGCAAGTCAGCGCAGAGCGGCGAGAAAAGTTTGAGGCACGTGCTCGGCGCATTCGTTTAGGGAGCTACCAATATGGCGATGTGGGCGTGGACAACTTGGTCGGGTCCCGTGCCTCGCCTGAGTTACGCGCCATGTTGGTCGAGGTCACGCGGGGCACGCAAGCGGCGGGTTTGCTGCGGGCGGTATCGTTCAGACTGAGCAGCTTTTACACCCCTGACTTGGCATCCGCCCTGACCATGCCTGTGTTGCTGGTGCAAGGCAGTGAAGACCAGATGAATCCGCGCCACGAAAATGCCGACCTGCTCTTGCCCCAATTGCCCAACGGACGTTTGGTGGAGTTGGCCGGCATTGGGCACTTGCCCGAGGTGGAAGACCCAGGCGCCTTCAACCAGTTGCTGCTCGACTTTGTGGGGTCACTTCACCATTAGCACAGGCACTTTGGCAATGGCCAAGAGCTTGTGGGCCACCGAGCCGACCACCAGGTCTTTGATGGAGGAGCGGCCTTTGGAGCCCATCACGATCAAGTCAAACTTGCCCGTCTCGGACACAGCTTTGATTTGTTCAGCCGGGTGACCAAAATGAATCACCATGTCGTGGGCAACGTCCAATTTGTCCAATAATTTTTGTGCGCTGGCGATGTCTTTTTCGCTCAGACCCCGCAGGTAGTCACTGACGGTGTCTTTGGGCACGTATTTTTTCAAATGCTTGAGCGCGGTGTCGTCATGCACAGAAATGAGGGTCAGGTGGCTCTTGTCCTTGAGCGAGGCAGCCAGCTTGGCAGCGTACTTGGCGGCAGACAGGGAGTTCTTCGAACCATCGACGGCGACTAAAATTTTCATACATTGCTCCTTGGTGTTGCGTGTGTCCTCACTTTAGGTGTCATTGGTTTGACGTGGTGTGACCTTGATCAAGTAAATGCCAATCAAGTGGTGTATGTCTGGGCTTTGATCATGCAAGACGTGAAAAAAGCCGCAACGCCTTTTGGCATTGCGGCTTGATGGCTGCGGGCCAGCGCAGCTTATTTCTTGCGCGCTGCAATGGCTTTTTCAGCCATGTTCACCAAGTCCACACCCACGGTGTTTTTCCATTTATCGTAGACAGGGCGGGTGACTTTGACAAACGCATCACGCTCTGAGGCGCTCAGTTGGGTCACCGTCACGCCCATGGCGGCAATGTCTTTGAGCACGGGTTTGTCGGCTTCGACCAAACCTTTGCGGGCGATGGCAATTTCTTGTTGACCCGCTTCAATGGCCGCTTGGCGCACGATGGCTTGGTCAGCCGCGCTCCATGAGCTCCAAATTTCTTTGTTCACCACAAAGATCAGTGGGTCTGCCATGTAGCCCCAAGTAGTGACAAATTTTTGGCCCACGGTGTGCATCTTGAGCACAGTGAACAAGAACAAGGGATTTTCTTGGCCATCCACCGCGCCACTTGAGAGCGCAGGCTGTGCATCGGCCCAGCTCATTTGCGTGGGGTTGGCGCCCATGGCGCTGAACATGTCCGAGAAGATGGGCGAACCCACCACACGAATCTTCATGCCCTTGAGGTCTTCGGGCGACTTGATCACGCGCTTGGAGTTGGTCAACTCGCGGTAACCGTTTTCACCCCAAGCCAAGGGCACCACGCCCGATTTATCGAGGGTCTGAAAAATCTTCTTGCCCACTTCGCCTTGCGTCAGTGCGTCCAGCGCGGCGTAGTCGGGCATCAAGAACGGCAGTGAGAACAGGTTGAGTTCTTTGACCTGGGGCGACCAGTTGATGGTCGAGCCCACCGCCATGTCGATTACGCCTTGACGCAGGGCGCTGAACTCGCGGGTCTGGTCGCCTTGAATCAGCGACACACCGGGGTAGAGCTTGATGTTGATGCGCCCTTGGGTGCGCTCTTTCACCATGTCGGCCCACAGCTTGCCGGCCTGGCCCCAAGGGGTGGGAGGGCCCAGCACCAGTGACATGCGGTACTCGGCTTTGTAGGTTTGCGCAGGTGCGGCCACCGAGAAGGTGGCCAGCGCGGTGGCCGCAGCCAGCATGCTCAAGAGGGTTCGACGAAGTTTCATGAATGTCTCCTTATAAAAATCAACGATTGCAAAATCAGTAGCCCATGTAACGCGGCAGCCACAAGGCCAACTCGGGCCAAGCGATGACGGCCACCATCACCAAGAACATCGAAAACAGCATCCAGCCGACCCATCGCACGGTTTCCTCCATGCGCACGCCCGCAATGCGGCACGACACCATCAGGTTCACCGCCAGCGGGGGCGTGAACTGACCCAGCGCCACTTTGAGCGTGAGGATGACGCCAAACCACACCGGGTCCCATTGGTAGAACTGCACGATGGGCCACAGCAGAGGGACAAAAATCAAAAAGATCGACACGCCGTCCAAGAACATGCCCACGGTGATGAGCATCAAGATCAACAAGGCCAACACACCGTACTCGCCCAGCCCAGAGTTGACGATGGCTTGGGTGATGGGGTCGATCACGCCCAGGGTGGACAGCGAGTAGGCAAAGATGCCCGCCAGCGACACCACCAACAAGATGATGGCCGACAACTCCCCCGACTCGCGCAAGATGACAAACAGGTCACGGAACTGAATGGTGCGGTGGATCACCATGCCCACAAATAAACCGTAGAACACCGCCACCACAGCCGCTTCGGTGGGCGTGAACCAACCGGCACGCATGCCACCCAAAATCAACACCGGTGCGGCCAGTCCCCACGAGGCTTCGCGCAAGCTTTGCCAAAACGGTGGGCGCGGCAAGCTCGCTTCCAGGGCACCCATCTTGTGTTTGCGCGCCATCCACACGGTGGGGATGATCAAGGCCAAACCGGCCAATATGCCAGGCACCATGCCGGCTGCAAACAGTGCAGGCACCGAGGCTCCTGGCACCAGCACCGAGTACACGATGAAGGCCACCGAGGGCGGAATCAAAATATCGGTGGCCGCCGCAGCGCCCACCACGCTGGCCGAAAAGGCGGCTGGGTAACCGGCGCGCGACATGGCCGAAATCATCACCGCGCCCACAGCTGCCGCGTTGGCAGGTCCCGAACCTGAGATGCCTCCCAAGAACATGGCCACCACAATCGCCACCAAGGGCAACATGCCAGGGCCGCGCCCCACCATGGCCACGGCAAAGTTCACCAAGCGCAAGGCCACACCCGAGCGGTCAAAGATGGAGCCCACCAACACAAACATCGGGATGGCCAACAAGGGGTATTTGCCCAAGCCTGCGTAAAAGTTTTGCGGCACAGCCAACAGGCCAAACCATTGCGCATCGGCATTCGCCAAGGCAATGCAGGCGGCACCCGCCAGCCCCAGCGCCGCACCGATGGGCACGCCCATCAGCATCATCACCACAAAGGCGGTAAACAGCAGGGTCGGGATCATGCGCGACGCCCTCTGCGGATGAACAGCCCCAAGGCGCGGCCCGCAATGGCCACCGACATGACGGGCAGCCAAATGGTGTACCACCACTGCGGCACGCCAATGCCGGGTGAGGTTTCGCCAAAGCGAATGTCGTCCCACACCATGCGGCTGCTCAGCACTGCAACCAGCGCAAACAGCACAAACACCATCAGCGCGCCAAAGCGGGCCAGAGCGCGTTGGCGTTCGGGTGAACCGCTGTCGGCAAAGTACTCGATGCGAATTTGGCGGTTACGCGCCACCGACGCCGAACCTGCCACCAAGGCCAGCACGATCATCAGAAACACAGAGAACTCTTCGGTCCAGGCAAACGATTGGTTGGTGAAGTAGCGCACCAACACATTGCCAAAGGTGATCAAGGCCAACAAGCCCATCACGATGACGGTGAGCCAGTCTTCAATTGTCAAGGGAATGGCGGTGACTTCGTCTTGAGCAGCAGGGTCCGGCACGTCAACAGGCAAGTGCGTCGGTTCTTGGGGATGTGGCATGGAAAGAGCGAAGTTCTAAGAGCAAATCACTTTAGCATGGCATGTACAGCCGCCATCACCTGTTCGGGGCTGATGCGCGACTCGGCTTCCAACACCGGTGCATAGCCCACAGGAATGCGCGGTGCACCGAGGCGCTTGACCTTGCAGCCGGTGGCTTCGGCGGCGGTGGCTGCAATCTCAGCGCCAAACCCTGCGGCTTGCACAGCCTCGTGCACCACCAACAAATGGCCGGTGCGCGCGCACGAGTTGAGCACCGACTGGCGGTCCCAAGGCCAGATGGTGCGCAGGTCGATCAGCTCGACCTCGATGCCTTGTTGCGCCAGTTGCGCACAGGCCTCGGCGCAAACCTGTACCTGCTTGCTCCAGCTCACCAAGGTCACGGCTTGCCCCGCACGCAAGGTCTGGGCTTGGCCCAGGGTGGCGGTGTGTGTGGGGTCGACCTCGCCATGCAAGCCCCACAAGGTTTTGTGTTCCATGTAGACCACCGGGTCGCCGCTGGCCAGCGCCGCACGCAGCAGGCTGTAGTTGTCTTGCGGTGTGGCGGGGCAGACCACCACCACGCCGGGCAAGTGGGCAAACCAGCTCTCCAGTGACTGCGAGTGTTGGGCCGCTGAGGCATCCCAAATGCCAATCGGCATGCGCACCACCATCGGTACCCGGCCTTGGCCACCAAACATGAAACGGTTTTTGGCAGCTTGGTTGACGATCTCGTCCATGCCGCACAGCGCAAAGTCAACCACGCGCATTTCCACCACCGGGCGCAAACCCGCCAAGGCCATGCCCACGCCGGCGCCCAAAATGGCCGCTTCGCTGATCGGCGTGTCAATCACGCGCTGCGCGCCAAACTGGGCTTGCAGTCCTTTGTATTGGCCAAAAATACCGCCGCGTCCCACGTCCTCACCCAGCACCACCACGTTGGCGTCAGCGTTCATCTCATGTTGCAGGGCCAGCACCGCGGCTTCTGCGTAAGTCATCACAGCCATTGACCATCTCCCAAGGTTTGCACATCGGTGTAAGCCGCACTCGCCAGCGGCCAAGCTGCCGCATGGGCCACGGCCAAGGCGGTGTCCACCTCGGCCAGGGCTTCGCGTTCAATGGCGTCCAACACTTGGGCCTGACAGCCGGGCGATGACAGATAGCGTTCACGCGCGCGCGCAATCGGGTCGGTCAGCAGAGCTGCTTGCAGCTCGGCCGGGTCACGGTAAGCCGCCAGGTCCACCGACACATGGCCTTTGACACGGTAGGTGATGGCATGCAGCAAGCGCGGGCCTTGCCCGTCCCGAACTTGCGAGATCAACTGGCCGGCGCTGGTGTGAACCGCCAACACATCGTTGCCATCTACTTTCTCGCAAGGAATGTCCAAGCTCGTGGCCCGCGCTGATGCGCCTGCGCCTGCGGTCATGGGACCACTGGCAGTGGTGGCACTCCAACGGTTGTCTTCACACACAAACAACACCGGCAGTTGGTACACCTGCGCCCAGTTGAGCGCTTCTAAAAAAGGCCCCCGGTTGATCGCGCCATCGCCAAAAAAACAAACGGTGATGCCGCTGCGCTGTTGCAGCTTTTGCGCGTGGGCCGCACCCACTGCAATGGGCAGGCCCGCAGCCACCACACCGTTGGCACCCAGCATGCCCACCGAGAAATCGGCAATGTGCATCGAGCCACCTTTGCCACCGTTGGTGCCGTCGGCTTTGCCAAACAACTCGTTCATCATGCGCTGCAAGTTGGCACCTTTGGCCAAGGTGTGGCCATGGCCCCGGTGGGTGGAGGTCAGGTAGTCGTCGGCCCGCAAATGGGCGCACACGCCTGCGGGCACGGCCTCTTGTCCGGTGGACAAATGCAAGGGGCCGCGCACTTTGGCGCTGCCATCGGCCGACTTGCCATAGGCACTCACGCCGCCTTGGCTGGCTTGCTCGGCAGCGTTTTCAAACGCGCGGATGCGCACCATGGTGCGGTAGAGCGCAATCAGTGTGTCGGTGTCTGGGGTCAAGGTATCTCCTCGGGGTTAAGGCTTCACAGCTGCGTCATCCACAGTGCAGTGGCGACCAAGATGATGGCCATGCTGCGGTTGAACAGGCACAAGCGGTGGTGCGTTTGGTCGGGGCCACTGAGCCACTCGCGCAGCAACGCACCCACCAGCGCATAGGTGAGATTGCTGGCAAAACCAAAGCACAGCATCAGCGGCAAGATCACGGCAAAGCGTTGTGGCGCATCGTCGTGTCCGGCCATCCAACCAGCTACCACGGTCAAGGCCAGCATCCACGCTTTGATGTTTAAAAACTGCAGCAACACGCCTTGGACGAAGCCTACCTGCAAGGCCGCAGCGTCGGCGTTCGCCAAACTCTGCGTGCGTGCCAGATTGAACGCCAGCCACAACAAGTAGCCGACGCCCAAACTTTGAATGGCCAGACGAAGCATCGGCCAAGTCATCACCAGCGTGCCCACACCAGCCGCACATATACATAACAACACGCCCCAGCCCACCGGCACCGCCAGCACAAAGGGCAGGGCATGGCGCAGTCCTGAGTTGGCCGCCAGTGCGGTCGACAAGGTGGTGTTGGGCCCGGGAGTGAAGCTGGTCAGCGTAGCCAGCACCAGCAAAGCCATGAGCTCGCTCGGCGGCAATTATTTTTTCAAGCGTTCGTTTTGCGGGAACATGAAGCGGCGGGCTTCATCGTCCAACTCGGCCTTGAAGGTGTTGCGGGTTTTCAGTGCTTCAGCGCGTTGTGCCGCAGGCCGTGCATTGATTTCATCGAGCAAGCGCTTGATGTGGGGGTAGGCGGTCCATGCATCGTCTTGACCCAGCACATACGGCACCATGCGTGCCCAACCCCAGAACGCCATGTCGACGATGGAGTAGTGACTGCCCAGCATGTAGTGGTTGTTGCTGAGGTGCTGATTGACAATGGCCCAGTGGCGATGCGCCTCAAAGTCGTAGCGGTTCAAGGCATATTCTTTGGGCTCGGGTGCAGCATGGCGAAAGTGCACCGACTGGCCCGAGAAGGGGCCAATACCTGTGGCGATGAACATCAGCCACGACAGCATTTCTCCCCGCTCAGCGCCGTGGGTCTGCAGAGGCACAAATTTTTGCTCGCGGTCGGCCAGGAACAACAAAATCGCGTTGCTGTCAAACACGGTCACGTCACCGTCCACGATGGCCGGCACCTTGCTGTTGGGGTTGACTTGTTGGAAGGCGGGGTCAAATTGCTGGCCTTTGCGGGTGTCGATGGGCATCGGCTCATAAGGCAGACCCAACTCTTCGAGCAGAAGCGCTACTTTCATAGGGTTGGGGGCGGCGTTGTAGTAAAACTTGAGCATGCGTAGGTCTCCTGTGGCAATGTTTTGGTGTGTCATTCTATGGACAGAGAGGTCCTCCATTTGATGCTGTAATCCAACCATCAATCACCCTGGAGACATGATGAACAAAAGACACCTGATCGCCCTGACCGCTGCCAGCCTGATGGGCCTGGGGCTGAGCAACGCGTACGCCCAAGACAACACCTTCAAAGTCGGTCTTTTGCTGCCCATGACGGGGCCCTTTGCTTCCACGGGCAAACAAATGGAAGCCGGTGCCAGGCTGTATTTGGCGCAAAACGGCAGCACGGTAGCGGGCAAAAAAATTGAACTGATCCTCAAAGACGACACCAGCACCCCTGACGTGACCAAACGCTTGGCACAAGAAATGGTGGTCAACCAAAAGGTCAATGTGTTGGCGGGCTTTGGTTTGACGCCTCTGGCCTTTGCCACGGCACCCGTGGCCACCCAGTCCAAAACACCGATGGTGGTGATGGCGGCGGCCACATCGAGCATCACCCAAGCTTCGCCCTATATCGTGCGTTCGAGCTTTACCGTGCCCCAGGTGGTCACAGCCTTGGCCGATTGGGCCTACAAAAACAACATCAAAAAAGTGGTCAGCTTGGTCACCGACTATGGACCCGGCGTGGACTCTGAAAAGTTTTTCAAAGACACCTTCATCGCCAACGGCGGTGTGGTGGTCGAGACCTTGCGCGTGCCCTTGCGCAACCCCGACTTCGCGCCGTTCTTGCAAAAAGTACGTGACGCCAAACCCGATGCTTTGTTTGCCTTTGTGCCTGCGGGCGTGGGCACGGCCTTGATGAAGCAGTTCACTGAACGTGGCTTGGACAAAGCCGGCATCAAGGTGATTGCCGAAGGCAGTGTGACCGACGACGACATCTTGAACGACATGGGCGAGGTGGCGTTGGGCTTGGTGACCGCACACCACTACTCTGCAGATCACAACTCGCCCCAGAACAAAAAGTTTGTCGAAGCCTTTGCCAAAGCCAACAACGGCATGCGTCCCAACTTCATGGCGGTTGGGGCCTATGACGGCATGCGTGTGATTGTGGAAGCCCTCAAAGCCACCCAAGGCAAGGGCGATGGCGACGCCTTGTTGACCGCCATGAAGGGGCAAATTTTTGAAAGCCCTCGTGGTTCGATGTACATCGACGCGCAAACCCGCGACGTGGTGCACAACATCTACATCCGCAAGGTCGAACGCAAAAATGGTCAGCTCTACAACACCGAAATTGAAACCATCAAAGACGTGAAAGACCCCGGCAAGGCGCGTTGATCTTTCAAACCAAGCCATGCCCAGCACACCGGCCAGTGCCGACCTGATTGACTCGCACTACGCCGCGTGGCGCTTGCTCACCACGCTGGTGCTGGTGACGCTGGGCAACAGCAGCATGTATGTGGTGTCTGTGGTGCTGCCCACGGTACAGACCGAGTTTGGGGTTAACCGCGCAGACGCTTCGTTGCCCTATACCTTGATGATGGTTTGTCTGGGTATTGGCGGCTTGTGGACCGGCAAATGGGCCGACCGCTATGGCATCACCCGTGTGTTGCAACTGGGTGCAGTGGCCGTGTGTTCGGGCTTTGTGTTGGCGGGCTTGTCGGGCAGCATTTGGACCTTTGGTTTGGCCCATGGTTTGTTGCTGGGTTTGCTAGGCGGTGCTTCTACCTTTGCGCCGCTGATGGCCGACACCTCGCTGTGGTGGAACAAACGCCGTGGCATGGCGGTGGCCATTTGCGCCAGCGGCAACTATGTGGCGGGCACGTTTTGGCCACCCTTGGCGCAGTGGGGCATCGAAACCATCGGTTGGCGTCACACCTACATTGGAATGGGTGTTTTTTGCGGCCTGGGCATGGCCTTGCTGTCACTGCGCATGCGCCAGCGCCCGCCCTTGGCGGCTCAACCCAGTGCTGCGCCTGCTGTGATCCCGCAGGCGGATGCATCGCATGCATCACACCATGCCCGTGCTTCGTCGGTCGCGGCCCAACTGCCAGTGCACGCCAGTGCGCAAGCTTTTGGTTTGAGTTTGTGGCAAGCGCAATTGTTGTTGTGTGTGGCGGGCTTTGCTTGTTGTGTGGCCATGTCGATGCCGCAGGTGCACATCGTGGCCTATTGCACTGATCTGGGCTTTGGTGCTGCGCGGGGTGCAGAAATGCTCTCGCTCATGCTGGGGTGTGGCATTGTGAGTCGTCTGGCCTCGGGTTGGATTTGTGACCACATTGGCGGCATTCGCACGCTTTTGTTGGGCTCGACCTTGCAAGGCCTGGCCTTGTTGTTGTTTTTGCCGTTTGATGGGCTGGTGCCGCTCTATGTGATCTCGGCCATGTTTGGCTTGTTCCAAGGCGGCATCGTGCCGTCTTACGCCATCATCGTGCGCGAGTACTTTCCGCCGCAAGAAGCTGGCGCCCGCGTGGGCTCGGTGATCATGGCCACCTTGCTGGGCATGGCCGCAGGCGGCTGGATGTCGGGCAAGGTGTTTGACCTCACGGGGTCCTACAACGCCGCCTTCATCAACGGCATTGGTTGGAATTTGCTCAACGTCGCCATTGCCTCATGGTTGTTTTGGCGCGTGACGCAAACCAAACGTCAAGCGGCCTTGGCGAACTCCGCCTGAATCTGCGCTTCGTAGGCCAGCAACTTTTTCACACTGGCGCGTTGTTCCATGCGGTGCATGTGGGCCATGCAATTTTTAAAACCTGACACATCAGGCTTGAACTGCGTGGCGCGACGGAAGCACCAATAAAAGTAGGCGTCCACACAGCTGAAGTGGTCCATGAACCAATCGCGCCCGGCCAACATGTCGTCGGCAATTTGGAGCATCTCAAACAAGGAATGCGAAGCCAACTCGCGCACGTTGTCGGCGGCACCTTCTAGCGTGCAATAGCGCTCGGTGCGCGCTTGTTGGGTGAGCTTGGGGTGAATGCCCGATGCGCACCAGGCCATCAAGGAAATGGCTTTCACATAAGCCATGGGGTCTTGGGGCAGCAAATTGGCTTGAGGGAATTGGCGTGCAATCCAAATTTGAATGGCTACGTTTTCGGTCAAAGGGTCACCATCAATGATCAAGGTGGGCACTTTGGCCTTAGGGTTGATGCGCAAGTACTCGGGGCTGTTGTGTTGGTTCTTGCCCAGGTTGATCGGCATAGGTTCGAATTCGGCGCCTGCTTCGGTGAGCAAGATGTAGGGCACCAAAGAGCAAGCGAGGGGGCAGTAGGCGAGGGTGAGTTTCATGGCGCGTCTTTCTGGGTTTGTCTCGGAAGAATAAGTTGGTTCAGTTTAGTCAGACCACGCACAAGCATGATGGTGCGTCAGTCGTCTTGGTGATAGCGCCAGTTGTCACTCTGCCGTGATCTTGGCGCTGTCCACAATGCGTTGAAACTGCACCGACTCGGCTTTGATGAAGTCCCGGAACTGTTGCGTGCTCATGGGCGCGGGCTCGCCGCCTTGGTCTTGCAGCTTCTTGGACAGCTCCGGGTCTCGGATGGCTTGGGTCACGGCGGCGTTGAGCTTTTGCAGCACCTCATCGGGTGTGCCTGCCGGGGCGAACAAGCCGAACCAGTTGTCCAATTGGTATTTGGCCAAGGGCTTGTACTCGGCGATGGCGGCAATGTCAGGCGCAAAGCTGGTGCGCTTGGCCGAGGTCACGGCAATGGCTTTGACCTTGCCGTCTTTGATGAAGCCTTTGGCAGCGGTGTAGCTCACAAAGGTCATCTCCACATTGCCCGACACCACGTCAATCAACTGACCTGCGGCGCCCTTGTAGGGGATGTGCACCATGTGGATGCCCGCCAACTCTTCGAGCAGTTCACCGTTGAGGTGCTGTGGGTTGCCCACACCGCTGGTGGAGTAAGACACTTTGCCGGGGTTGTTTTTGGCATAGGCCACCAGCTCTTCGATGTTCTTGGCTGGAAACGCTGGGTTGACCACCAGCACGTTGGGAATGCGGGTGACCAGCGTGATGGGCGCCAAGTCTTTCGACGGCGAGTACTGCATTTTGTTTTTGTAGACAAAGGCGTTGATGGCGGTCTCACCGGCAGAACCCAACAGCAGCGTGTAACCATCGGGCGCGGCTTTGACCACGGCCAAGGCGCCAATCATGCCGCTGCCACCGGCCTTGTTGTCCACCACGATGTTTTGTTTGAGCGATGCGCGGAGTTTTTCGGCCAGCAGCCGGGCCATCGTGTCGACCCCTCCACCGGCTGAGAACGGCACCACGATGGTGATGGTCTTGTTGGGAAACTCTTGGGCACTGGCAGGCATGCACAGCCCAAGGGTTGAGGCTGCACAGAGGGCGCTGCACAGCAGCTGACGGCGGGTGTTGAACATGCGTGCTCCAAGAGGTGCCCAGAGCTGGTGAACACAACGTTCGCGCCTGGATGTTTGATTGCATTTTACCTTGACAAAGTGCAATAATTGAAGCCATGGAAAACACCTACCCACGCAACGATCAATCAGGCAACCTTCAGCCACACAGCCCCGTGTCATTTAGTCCTGAGTCGTTCACCCCCGCGCACTTCACGCTGCACCAACAGTCGTATGCCTATGTGGACTTGCCCAGGGTGTGTGGCGAGCGCTTGCAGCAGTTGCCCATCGTCTTGCGCTTGTTGCTCGAGAACGCCATTCGCCACATGCACGGTGCCGAGCGCGAGCACGCAGTGCAGGCCATCTTCGATTGGCTGCCCACCGGCACCAGCGAAGCCGAAATTGCGTTTCAGCCGGGACGCGTGCTCATGCACGACACCACCAGTACCCCCGCCTTGGTGGACATTGCGGCCATGCGCAACGCGCTGCACGAGGCGGGCGTCGACCCTGCGGTGCTCAACCCCGGTTTGCCGGTGGATGTGTCGATTGACCATTCGCTGGCGGTCGAGGTGTTTGCGGTGCGCGACGCGGTGACGGTGAACTTGCAGCATGAGATTCGGCGCAACGCGGAGCGTTACCGCTTTTTGCG
>CANFYL010000027.1 GCA_947451285.1 Comamonadaceae bacterium | reverse complement strand
GCGTGGCCAAAGCGTGGCCGAGTGGTTGGCCGAGGCCCAACTCCAACACATTGCGGAGGTGATACGTGACTATGGGGAAGAACGGTTTGCTCTACAGATTGCAAAGGCGATTGTTGCTCGCCGACAGGATGGGGGCCGGCTTGACCGCACCTCTGAACTGGCCCAGCTCGTGGCTGACACGGTCAAAACCCGCGAGCCGGGCAAGGACCCTGCAACGCGCACATTTCAGGCTTTTCGGATTTTCATCAATGCCGAGCTTGAGGAGTTGCAACAGGCGCTAGACGCCTCGTTGCAGGTGCTGCATGCAGGAGGGCGATTGGCTGTGATCAGTTTCCATTCGTTGGAAGATCGTATCGTCAAACAGTTCATCGCGAAGCATTCACGCGAGGTGTTTGACCGGCGTGCGCCATTTGCACCGCCGCAAGTCATGGCATTTGAATCTATCGGACGCATCAAGCCTGGCCCGTCAGAAGTGGCGACGAATCCGCGGGCGCGCAGTGCCATGTTGCGCGTGGCCAAACGTCTACCCTCAAGCGCTGCGGAGTCCGTGCGATGAGCCGCTTGAGTGTGTTCTTGTTCTTGGCGGTTCTTTTGAGTGCCTTGTACTTGGTGCGCATCCAATACGAATCGCGCTCACTCACCACAGAGCTTGACCGTGCCACCAGCGAGGCAAGACGCCTCGACATTGAAAACGACCGCCTCGATGTGGAACGGCGGGCTCAATCGACGCCGCTGCGGGTAGAAAAACTTGCTCGCGAGCAATTGCGCATGCGCACCATCACGCCTGCCATTACCCAATACGCCACGGTGCCCAATGGCGCGGCCGCTTCTGCGCAGGTGCAACCATGAGCAGTCGCAGCGTCCAATACGCCACCAGCCCCTTGCTCGCCAGCAAGACACCCGTTTGGCGCAGCCAGTTTGTGGTGGCTTGCATTGCCTTGGGTTTCATTGGCTTGGTGGCGCGTGCGGCGTATGTGCAGGTGATTGATAACGCATTTTTCAAACGTCAAGGCGCGGTGCGTTTCATCCGCAACTTAGACTTGCCCGCCAACCGAGGCCGCATCTTGGACCGCAATGGCCACATCTTGGCGTCCAGCGTGCCTGTGCCCAGTGTGTGGGCCAGCCCAGAAGACATGGAGCGCGATCCGGTCAAGCTCAAAGCCTTGGCCAAGTTGTTGGGTATGACAGGGCAGGAGCTGAGTAAAAAGCTGCAAGACGAAGACAAAAACTTTGTCTGGCTCAAACGGCAGGTCGACGAGTCGGTAGGTAAAGAGATCGAGGCGCTCAAGATCAAAGGCGTCTACACCCGCAAAGAATACAAACGCATTTATCCCGAAGGCGAGGCTGTGGCCCATGTGGTGGGCTTCACCAATGTCGAGAACCTGGGCCAAGAGGGTGTGGAGCTGACCTTCAACAAAGACCTCGGCGGCAAAGCTGGCTCGCGTCGCGTCATCAAAGACCGCATCGGTCGTGTGGTGGAAGACATTGGCGAGATGGTGCCACCGGTCGATGGCCGCGATTTGCAGCTGAGCATCGACAGCAAGGTGCAGTATTTTGCGTACGAAAAAATCAAAGAAGCGGTGCTCACCAACAAAGCAGCAGCGGGCAGTGTGGTGGTGCTCGACGTCAAGACGGGCGAAATTTTGGCCTTGACCAATTACCCCAGTTATTCACCCGGCTCGCGTGGCAACCTGAGTGGTGCGCAGTTGCGCAACCGCGCATTGACCGACACCTTTGAACCCGGCTCCACCATGAAGCCCTTGGTGGTGGGTTTGGCCTTGGAAAAAGGCATCGTCAAGCCCGAGACCATGATCCAAACCGCCCCTGGCAAATTGCAAATGGGTTCGGCCACGATCACCGACTCGCATGCCCATGGTTTGCTGAGCGTGAACGAGGTGATTCAAAAATCCAGCAACATTGGCACCGTCAAGATTGCCATGCAAATGCAGCCCCATGACATGTGGGAAATCTTCACCCAAATGGGTTTGGGGCAAAAGCCACAGGTGCCATTCCCTGGCGCGGTGGCGGGCAAGGTGCGGGCCTTCAAAACTTGGAAGCCCATCGAGCAAGCCACCATGAGTTATGGCTACGGTTTGTCGACCAGTTTGTTTCAACTCGCACAGGCCTACAGCGTATTTGCACGCGATGGCGAGTTGGTACCGGTGAGCCTGCTCAAAACCCAAGACAACATCAACGGTGTGCGCGTCTTCTCGGTGCAAAACGCCACCGCCATTCGCCACATGCTGCACTTGGTCACCGGCCCGGGCGGCACCGCCATGAAGGCCCAGACCATGGGCTACTCCGTGGGTGGCAAAACCGGCACGGCGCACAAGGTGGAAGGCCGTGGCTACGCTGGTAAAAAATACCGAGGCTTCTTTGTGGGCATCGCGCCAATTGATAACCCGCGCATTGTGGTGGCTGTGATGGTGGACGAGCCCACCAATGGCTTGTACTTTGGCGGCGATGTGGCGGCACCTGTTTTCAGCCAAACCGTGCAACAGACCTTGCGCATGATGGGCGTGCAGCCAGACATGGCGGTCAAGCCCCAGGTGGTGGCCAAAGCTGAGAAGGAGGAGTTCTGATGCGACGCCTCCACAGCCCCCAAGAAGCCGCCCAATGGCTGCATGCGCAAGTGCGCGGCGTGCTGCACACCGACAGCCGACGTGTCACCCCGGGTGATGGCTTCATCGCCTGGCCAGGGGCTGCCAGCGATGGCCGCCGCCATATGCCTGCAGCATTGAAGCAGGGTGCTTCAGCTTGCTTGGTCGAACACAACGGGGTTGACCAATTTCACGATACCTTTGCGTTGACCTTGACAGAGTCGGACCCAGAACAAGCCATCGCCAGCTACGCCGGTTTGAAAGCGGCCAGTGGTCCTATTGCTGCGGCGTATTACGAACAACCCAGCCAAGCCCTCGATGTACTGGCTATCACCGGCACCAACGGCAAAACCTCGACCGCTTGGTGGTTGGCCCATGCCTTGGGGCGCGTGGGCCAGCGCTGTGCAGTGGTCGGTACCTTGGGTGTGGGTGAGTTGGACCAACTCGAAGTCACGGGCATGACCACACCCGACCCTGTATTGCTGCAAGCTCGCTTGCGGGACATGGTCACCCGTGGTGTGCAAGCCTGCGCCATTGAGGCCTCATCGATTGGCTTGGCCGAGCACCGCTTGGATGGTACGCAATTGCGCGTGGCGGTGTTCACCAACTTCACCCAAGACCACCTCGACTACCACGGCAGCATGGCCGATTACTGGAAAGCCAAAGCCGCCTTGTTCGACTGGCCGGGTTTGACAGCAGCTGTGGTCAACACGGACGACGCGCACGGTGCGCAACTGGCGCAGCAACTCAGTCAACGCCAAGATGTGGTGTTGTGGACGGTGGGCAAGGAGGGTGATGCCTGCCCAACCGGAGCGTTCACCGCAGCAATGCATGCGCGTGTGACCCAAGTAAATCCGGTGCAATCAACGCGCTTGCAGCATGTGAAAGCCACACACGTGCGTCACGGCGTGCGAGGTTTGAGTTTTGAGGTGGTCGAAGGCGAGCACCGTCACACCTTGCACACTTGCTTAGTGGGTCACTACAACGTGAGCAATGTGTTGGGCGTGATCGCTTGCCTGCGCGCCTTGGGTCACAGCTTGGCCGAAGCGGTTCAGGTCTGTGGCGATTTGCCGGCTGTGCCGGGGCGCATGCAAGTGGTGGGACACACCGATCAACCCTTGGTGGTGGTGGACTACGCCCACACCCCCGATGCCGTAGCGCAAGCGCTGGATGCGTTGCGTCCCTTGGCGCAGACCCGAGGCGGGGCCCTGGTGTGCGTGCTAGGTTGTGGTGGTGACCGCGACAGCGCCAAGCGACCTTTGATGGCCGCCGCCGCCGAGCAGCATGCCGACCGGGTGGTGCTCACCAGCGACAACCCACGCAGCGAAGACCCTCAAATTATTCTGACGCAGATGCTAGCGGGTGTTGCGCGTCCCGAGGTCGTGCAACAAATTGTGGACCGTAGCCAAGCCATCGCCGCTGCAATAAGTCAGGCACGTGCACACGATGTATTGCTTGTGGCGGGCAAAGGCCACGAAGACTACCAAGAAGTGCAAGGCGTCAAACTGCCTTTCAGCGATGTGCGCCAAGCCCAAATCGCTTTGCAACAGTGGAGGCTGCATGTCTGACATGAACCTCAGTCTGCAACGTATCGCCAGCTGGCTGCCCGGCGCCCGCATGTGTGGTGACGCCACGGTTTGCGTGCAACGCGTGCACACCGACAGCCGCAGTTTGCAAACGGGCGACATGTTTGTGGCCTTGCAAGGTGAGCGCTTTGATGCGCACGACTTCTTGCCCCAGGCGGCGGCCAGCGGTGCGGTGGCGGCCTTGGCCCAACACGGTTTGGAGGCAGCGCAGCTGTCGGGCATCGAAGTGCCAGACAGCCGCCGGGCCTTGGGGCAGCTGGCCCAAGCTTGGCGTGCGCAATTTGACTTGCCGCTGATCGCCGTGACCGGCAGCAACGGCAAAACCACCGTGACCCAAATGATTGCCAGCATTTTGCGTGCAGGGTGGGGCGACGCTGCCTTGGCCACCCAAGGCAATTTGAACAACGACATCGGCGTGCCGCAAACCTTGCTGCGCTTGCGCGCGCATCACTGCTGTGCGGTGTTGGAGTTGGGCATGAACCACCCAGGGGAAATTGCTGGCTTGGCCGCCATGGCAAACGCCACGGTGGCCTTGGTCAACAACGCCCAGCGCGAGCACCAAGAATTCATGGCCACGGTCGAAGCCGTGGCATTAGAAAACGGTGCCGCCCTCAGCGCCCTGCCTGCCAACGGCGTGGCCGTCTTCCCAGCGCATGACCCCTACACGCCACTGTGGCAAAGCTTGGCTGGCGCTCGCACTTGCATGCGCTTTGCCATGCGTGCCTCGCAGATGGGCGAAGCCCCTGCCGAGGTGGTCTTGCACGATGCGGTTTGGGCGAGCGACCACTGGGTTGTCGAGGCGCACACACCGGCAGGTCTGTTGACCACCCACTTGCACATTGCTGGCCGCCACAACGTGGGCAATGCCTTGGCGGCCACGGCCTGCGCCTTGGCTGCGGGTGTGTCCCTTCAAGTGATCGCACAAGGACTGTCAACGTTTGAACCCGTCACAGGCCGTTCACGCGCCTTTGGTGTGGTGTGCCAAGGCCGAGCGATCACCGGCGTGGACGACACCTACAACGCCAACCCCGACTCGGTGCGCGCCGCCATTGATGTGTTGGCCGAGTTGCCGGGCCCCCATTTGCTGGTGTTGGGCGATATGGGCGAGGTGGGCGCACAAGGTCCCGAGTTCCACCAAGAGGTGGGCGCCTATGCGAAAGCCTCGGGCATTGAACGCCTGCTGTGTTTGGGGGAGTTGGCCGCCTTCAGTGCGCAGGCCTATGGCGCTGGCGCTCAGCACTTTGCCCACATCGACGCCATGACAACTCAGCTGGCGCAACAACTGCCGCACATGGGCAGCGTCTTGGTCAAAGGCTCGCGCTTTATGAAGATGGAGCGCGTGGTCGACGCCATTCAAGCCTGTCATGACAACAACAAAGACAAGGAATCTGCACCATGTTGCTGACGCTGGCCCAATGGCTGCAAACCCTCTCGCCAGAGTTTGGATACTTTCGGGTCTTCCAGTACCTCACCTTCCGCGCCGTGATGGCTGCGGTCACTGCCTTGATGATTGGGCTGTTCGCAGGACCCGCCGTGATCCGTCGCTTGGCCGCTTTGAAAATTGGCCAGCCCATCCGCGAATACGCCATGCAAAGCCACTTGGTCAAGAGCGGTACGCCCACCATGGGCGGGGTGCTGATTTTGATTGGCATCGCCATCTCCACCTTGTTGTGGGCTGACTTGAGCAACCGTTTTGTCTGGATTGTGATGATCGTGACCTTTGGCTTTGGTGCCATCGGTTGGGCCGATGATTGGCGCAAGGTGGTGCGCAAAGACCCCGAGGGCATGCCCTCGCGTGAAAAATACCTGTGGCAATCGCTGATCGGTTTGTTGGCTGCGTTGTATCTGGTGTTCAGCATTTCCGAGAGCAGCAACTACCGCGTCTTGGAGTTGTTCTACACCTGGGTCAAATCTGGCTTTGATGTGAGCCTGCCGCCCAAAGCCGGCTTGCTGCTGCCTTTCATCAAAGAGGTCAGCTACCCACTGGGTGTGTTTGGCTTTGTGATCATGACCTATTTGGTCATCGTGGGTTCGAGCAATGCCGTGAACTTGACCGATGGACTCGATGGCTTGGCCATCATGCCGGTGGTCATGGTGGGCTCGGCCTTGGGTGTGTTTGCTTACGTGACGGGCAGCTCGGTCTATTCCAAATACCTGCTGTTTCCCTACATTCCAGGCTCGGGTGAGTTGATGGTGTTTTGCGGCGCTATGGCGGGCGCTGGTTTGGCTTTTTTGTGGTTCAACACCTATCCAGCACAGGTGTTCATGGGCGACGTCGGTGCCTTGGCTTTGGGCGGTGCTTTGGGCACCATCGCAGTCATCGTGCGGCAAGAAATTGTGCTGGCCATCATGGGTGGCATCTTTGTGGTCGAGGCCTTGTCGGTCATGCTGCAAGTGAGTTACTTCAAATACACCAAGAAAAAATTTGGTGAAGGTCGCCGCATCTTGAAGATGGCACCGCTGCACCACCACTTTGAAAAGACCGGTTGGAAAGAAACCCAGGTCGTGGTGCGTTTTTGGATCATCACCATGCTGCTGTGCCTGGTGGGCTTGTCGAGCTTGAAGCTGAGGTAAGACGACGATGCTGCAACTCCTCAACCAATCGGTGCTGATTCTGGGCTTGGGTGACTCCGGCCTGGCAATGGCGCGCTGGTGCGTGCGCTGCGGCGCACAGGTGCAGGTGGCAGACACCCGAGAGGCACCGCCGCAACTGGCCGTGTTGCAAGCTGAGTTGCCGCAAGTTCGTTTCATTCGCAGTGAATTCGCTGCCGGTTTGGTACAAGGGCAAGACGTGCGTGCCGTGTTCAAGAGCCCTGGTCTTTCACCGGAGTCGGTAGCCCCTGTGTGGCAAGCGGCGCAGGCCGCAGGCTTGTGGCTGGGCACTGAATTGACCTTGTTTGCCCAGGCCTTGCAAGACTTGCAAAGTACCCAGACCTACCATCCCAAGGTGTTGGCCATCACCGGCACCAACGGCAAAACCACCGTCACCTCACTGACCGGTCAGCTGCTTGAACGTGCAGGTGTGCGGGTGGCTGTGGCGGGCAATATTGGCCCCACCTTGCTCGACACGCTGATCCAGGCCCTCGACCAAGCCGCTGCCGATGACGCAGTGGCGCTGGAAGCGGCACAGCAACAAGTGCTCAAGGAGCAAGCCGAGCGTGATGCTCAGCACGCCACACAGCAGGTGGCTGCGCAAGATGCGGCACAACGCGCTGCTGAGTTGCAAGCGCAACAACAAGCCGAACTGGTTGCGGCTCACGAAGCGCTGGCTGACCAGGACACGCAGCACACAGCGCCTGCTTTGCATGCACAAGGCGAGCTGTTGCCTGAGGCTGAACCCGAAGTGGTCGCCGAGCCCGAGGCCGTCCAGGACGACGCGCCCTACGAGGTGGACTTGCCGCCTTTGGTACCGCCACCACCACCTCCTGCCGATCACCCCTACTTGCCGCAGGTGTGGGTGCTGGAGTTGTCAAGCTTTCAGCTCGAAGGTGTGGACAACTTCCAACCCAGCGCTGCCACCGTGCTCAACCTCAGCCAAGACCACCTCGACTGGCACGGCGATATGACCGCCTATGGCAGCGCCAAAGCACGCATCTTTGGCCCCCAAGGGCTCATGGTGCTCAATCGCGAAGACCCGATTGTGATGGCGATGTTGCCGGAACCGGTGCGCGTCAAATTGCAACGACCTCAGGTGCGTGCCCATGTGAGCTTTGGCGGAGACTTACCCCAGCGCCCTGGTGACTACGGCATCGAAAACATGAACGGCATGACCTGGTTGGTGCGCGCCCTAGAGGCTGACGAAACCCGCCGTAAAAAGCGCCATACCAGCCCCGAGGACGAAGAAGAGATTCATATCCAACGCTTGATGCCCGCCGATGCCTTGCGCATCCGTGGCCGCCACAATGCATTGAATGCCTTGGCTGCCTTGGCCTTGGCGTGCAGCACCGGTGCTGGCTTGGCACCCATGTTGTATGGCTTGCGTGAATACAGTGGTGAGCCACACCGTGTTGAGCCTGTGACGGTGTTGCAAGGCGTGGCGTACTTTGACGACAGCAAAGGCACCAACGTGGGTGCCACGGTGGCAGCCATCCAAGGTTTGGGCGCTGAGCGCCGTTTGGTGGTGATTTTGGGTGGCGATGGCAAGGGCCAAGACTTTGCGCCTTTGGTCAATCCAGTGCGCCATCATGCCCGTGCGGTGGTGTTGATTGGCCGTGATGCGCCTGCATTGCGCGCGGCCTTGCAAGACAGCGGCGTGCCTTTGCATGACGCCGCTTCGTTGTCCGAAGCGGTGACCTTGTGCCACCAGTTGGCGCAGTCCGGTGACGCGGTGTTGTTATCGCCTGCGTGCGCCAGCCTGGACATGTTTCGCAACTATGCGCACCGTGCGGAGGTCTTTGTGGCCGAAGTTGAGGCCTTGGCCACCGAACACGGGGGTTCGCTATGACAGCGGCGACCATCCACCATAAGCCGACTGTGTGGGCACGCTGGATGCAGGCGTTCAACGCCCGCATTGCGCGTTTAGGTGGTGCGCAACCCGAGGCGGGTTTGGATGCTTTGCCTGTGCGCGTGCACGGCACCGAGTTTGCGCGTACCGGTGCGTCGCCCGTGCACGTCAAAGGCTTTGACCAACCCTTGGTGTGGGTCACTTTTGCCTTGTTGATGATTGGCTTGGTGATGGTGTATTCGGCCTCGATTGCCATGCCTGACAACCCACGTACAGGCAGCTACTACACCCAAACCCATTTCTTGATCCGCCACAGCATGTCCTTGTGTGTGGCCTTCGTGGTGGCCTTGCTGGCCTTTCAAGTGCCGCTCAACACTTGGGAGCGGGTGGCGCCTTGGGTGTTCATTGTGTCTATCGTGTTGCTGATAGCGGTTCTCATGCCGTTCATCGGTAAAGCCGTCAACGGTGCGCGCCGATGGATCGGCTTGGGCTTTATGAACTTTCAACCTTCAGAGTTGGCGAAGTTTGGCGTGCTGCTGTATGCGGCCAACTACATGGTGCGCAAGATGGAGGTGAAAGAGAAATTTTTCAAAGCCGTCACGCCCATGGGTGCCGCAGTGTTCATTGTCGGTTTGCTGTTGCTGGCTGAACCGGACATGGGCGCATTCATGGTGATTGCGGTCATTGCCATGGGCATCTTGTTTTTGGGCGGTGTGAATGCCCGCATGTTCTTCTTGATCGCTACCGCCTTGATCGGGGTGTTCGCGCTCATCATCGCCTCGTCCGAGTGGCGGCGTGAGCGCATCTTTGCTTATCTCGACCCTTGGAGCATGGAGCATGCGCTGGGCAAAGGCTACCAACTGTCGCACTCGCTGATTGCGATTGGGCGAGGCGAAATTTTTGGCGTGGGATTGGGCGGCAGCGTAGAAAAACTGCACTGGTTGCCCGAAGCCCATACCGACTTCTTGCTGGCCGTGATTGGCGAAGAGTTTGGTTTTGTCGGTGTGGTGGCCATCATTGCCATGTTCATGTGGTTGACACGCCGCATCATGTACATCGGTCGCCAAGCCATTGCCATGGACCGCGTGTTTGCCGGTTTGGTGGCACAAGGCGTGGGCATTTGGATGGGTTTTCAGTCCTTCATCAACATCGGGGTGAACCTCGGGGCCCTGCCCACTAAAGGTCTGACCCTTCCGCTCATGAGCTATGGCGGCTCGGCCATCTTGCTCAACCTCATCGCCATCGCCGTGGTGCTCAGGGTGGACTATGAGAATCGAGTTTTGATGCATGGAGGTCGCCTATGACCAGCACGCCTCGCACGGCTTTGGTCATGGCGGGTGGCACGGGCGGTCACATCTTCCCGGGCTTGGCCGTCGCCGAGTTATTGCGGGCACAAGGCTGGTGTGTGCATTGGCTGGGCGCTCCTGCGCCGAGCATGGAGAGTCAGTTGGTTCCGCCCAGAGGCTTTGCCTACGAAGCGGTGCAGTTCTCGGGTGTGCGTGGCAAAGGTTTGACCACCTTGGCCCTGTTGCCATTCAAATTGTTGCGGGCCTGTTGGCAAAGCCTGTCGGTGATGCGACGGATCCAGCCCGATGTGGTGCTGGGATTGGGCGGCTACATCACACTGCCGGCTGGGTTGATGGCGGCCTTGTGTGGCAAGCCTCTGGTCTTGCACGAACAAAACTCGGTGGCTGGCATGGCCAATAAAGTGTTGGCTCAGTTGTCGCAGCGGGTCTTTTGCGCCTTTCCCCACGTGATGCCTAAAGCCGAGTGGGTGGGCAACCCCTTGCGTGAAGGTTTTGTCACGCAGGCCTCGCCTGCTGAGCGCTTTGCCCAGCGCAGTGGCCCGTTGCGATTGTTGGTGGTGGGTGGCAGCTTGGGCGCACAGGCTTTGAACGCCATGGTGCCTCAAGCGCTGGCCTTAATTCCAACAGAGCAACGCCCACATGTGATCCACCAAAGCGGGGCCAAACAAATTGATGCGCTACGCCAGGCTTATGCCGACGCGGGTGTGCAAGCCGAACTCACGCCATTCATCGACGACACCGCCCAAGCCTTTGCAGAGGCTGATGTGGTGATTGCGCGTGCAGGTGCCAGCACTGTGACCGAGCTGGCTGCCGTGGGCGTGGCCGCCATTTTTGTGCCATTCCCCCATGCGGTGGACGACCACCAAACCACCAATGCCCGCTTCTTGGTGGACGCTGGTGGCGGTTGGTTGATCGCGCAATCGCAACTGCAGCCGCAAGACTTGGCCAACCGTTTGCAATTCATGACACGACGCACGCTGTTGGCGTGTGCAGAGAAAGCCTATGCGATGAGAAAAATAGAAGCCGCTCAAGCCGTGGCCGCTGCCTGTGATGCACTGACCCAGACGAGGGCTGTGGCATGAAGCACGCGATCCGTCACATCCACTTTGTGGGCATTGGGGGCGCTGGCATGAGTGGCATTGCCGAAGTGTTGTTGAACTTAGGTTATGAGGTGTCTGGCTCTGATTTGTCAGACAGCCCGGCCCTCAAACGCTTGCATGCCTTGGGTATTTGCACCTATGTGGGCCATGCGGCGGCCCACATTGCCGGAGCTGACGCGGTGGTCACATCTACCGCTGTGCAGGCGGAAAACCCCGAAGTGGTAGCCGCCCACGCCAAGCTCATACCGGTGGTCCCGCGCGCAGTCATGCTGGCCGAGTTGATGCGCTTGAAACAAGGCGTGGCGATTGCTGGCACCCACGGCAAAACCACCACCACCAGCCTAGTGGCCAGTGTGCTGGCCGAAGCCGGCATGGACCCGACGTTTGTGATTGGCGGGCGTCTCAACAGCGCCGGGGCCAATGCCAAGCTGGGGTCGGGCGAGCATATCGTGGTGGAGGCCGACGAGTCGGACGCCTCGTTCTTAAACCTATTGCCCGTGATGGCGGTGGTGACCAACATCGATGCCGATCACATGGACACCTATGGCCACGACTTCAACCGTCTGAAGGGGGCGTTTGTGGAGTTCCTGCACCGCATGCCGTTTTATGGCGCTGCCGTGTTGTGTACCGACGATGCCGCCGTGCGCAGCATCTTGCCCGAGGTGTCGCGCCCGATTACCAGCTACGGCTTCAACGAACAAGCCCAAGTGCGGGCTACACACGTGCAGGCCGACAACGGCCGCATGCGCTTCACGGTGCAACGTCGCAACGGTGTGACCTTGCCGGATCTGGACATCACCTTGAATCTGGCCGGTGAGCACAACGTGCTCAATGCCTTGGCCGCCATCGCGGTGGCGGTGGAGTTGAACGTGCCCGATGCGGCGGTGGTCAAAGCCCTGGCTGAGTTCAAAGGCGTAGGTCGGCGCTTCCAGCGCCATGGCGAGGTGGCGGCCAAACACGGCGGCCACTTCACCTTGATCGAAGACTACGGTCACCACCCGGTCGAATTGGCGGCTACTTTGGCGGCAGCACGGGGTGCTTTCCCAGGTCGACGCTTGGTGCTGGCGTTTCAGCCACACCGCTACACCCGCACCCGCGACTGCTTTGAAGACTTCGTGCAGGTCATGGCGCGCGCCGATGTGCTGTGGTTGTCTGAAATTTATGCCGCAGGTGAAACCCCAATTCCCGCAGCCGATGGTCGGGCCTTGTCACGTGCCATGCGTGTCGCCGGACACGAAGCCTTGGTCTTTGTGGATGACATTCAAAAAATGGCCCAAGTTATTGCCGACAACGCCCAGGACGGCGATGTGGTGATGTGCATGGGCGCAGGCTCGATCGGTCAGGTGCCGGCCCAGGTGCTGGCGCTAAACCCAACACCAACCCAGAGTTGATGGCATGAACCGCGTGAATCCAACATTCGATGTGCAAACCGCCAAGGTGGCGGTGTTGATGGGCGGCCTGTCGGCAGAGCGCGAGGTCTCGCTCATGTCGGGCAGTGGCGTGCTCAAAGCTTTGCAATCCCAAGGTGTGAATGCCTTGGCCTTTGATCCGGCCGAGCGCAGCTTGGATGCGTTGAAACGTGAGGGCTTCACCCACTGTTTCATCGCGCTGCATGGCCGCTATGGTGAAGACGGTTCGGTGCAAGGTGCGCTGGAGTTGCTGGGCATTCCCTACACCGGCTCGGGCGTGATGGCGTCGGCCATGGCCATGGACAAGGTGATGACCAAGCGGGTGTGGACGGCGGTGGGCTTGTCCACCCCCGGCTATGTGTGGCTCGACGCCGATGAACAGACTGCAGACAAAGTGGCCGCCATTCCTGTGCAACTTGGGTTACCGCTGATTGTCAAGCCGCCGCGTGAAGGCTCATCCATTGGCATGACCCGTGTGACCGATGCCGCGCAGATGGCTGATGCTGCGGTATTGGCCACGCGTTACGACCCTGATTTGTTGTGCGAAGAATTCATCACCGGAGAAGAGTTGACCTGCCCATTGCTGGGAAGTGGCTCGACAGCGTATGCCTTGCCGGTGGTGCGCATTGCCGCACCCGACGGCGCCTACGACTACAACCACAAATACTTCACCGATGACGTGAAGTACCACTGCCCCAGTGGGTTGCCCGCTGACGAAGAGCGCGAGGTGCGGCGCTTGGTGGTGGCGGCCTACCGCGCTTTAGGTTGCCGTGGCTGGGGTCGCGCTGACATCATGTTGCGCGCCAGTGACCGCAAGCCTTTTTTGCTAGAGATGAACACCTCTCCTGGCATGACCAGCCATTCGTTGGTGCCCATGTCGGCGCGTGCTGCAGGCATCAGTTACGAAGAACTCTGCTTGAAGTTACTGGCCAGCGCCACGCTGGATCATCCGCAAGGCGCCGCATGCCCATGAGCACCCGCTACACCCCACACATGCGACCACGCCCCGAGGTGGATACCTCGGTGGCTGTGCCCTTGGATGTGCGTTTGATGCATGTGGCTTCGTCCGTGATTTTGGTGGGATTGTTGGTAGGCGCTGCACTCACCAGCCTGTGGGCAGTGACACGTTTGCCGACCTTTGCCTTGGCTGGAATCACCGTGTTGGGCGACGTGGAGCACAACAATGCGGTGACCTTGCGGGCCAATGTGGTGACACGCTTGAGTGGCAATTTTTTCACCACCGATTTAGACCGCGTACAAGCGGCCTTCCAAGCCGTACCTTGGGTGCGCAGCGCCAGTGTGGCGCGTGAATTTCCCAACCGCTTGCGTGTGACTTTGCAAGAGCACAGTCCGGTGGCGTTTTGGGGTGATGACGGTGAGTCACGCATGGTCAACAACTATGGTGAAGTGTTCGAGGCCAATGTGGGCGAGGTGGATGACGAAAAGATGCCGCGCTTGCGTGGACCCGACAGCCAGTCGCAGCAGGTGCTGGCGATGTACCGCGCCTTGGCCCCTGTTTTTGCTGGCCTGAACCTTCCCCTAGAGAGTTTGGAGTTGACGGGTCGTGGCAGCTGGCGAGCACGGGTGGCGCACGGCGCTGTGATTGAGTTGGGCCGTGGCAGCACAGCCGAGGTGATGGTGCGCATGCAGCGCTTAGGTCAGACATTGGTTCAAGCAACAGCCAAGTTGGGACGCAAGGTCGCGGCGATTGAATCGGCGGACTTGCGTTACGACAACGGGTATGCGCTTCGACTGCGCGGCGTGAGCACGACCGACGTGTCCACGGCGCGTTGACGGATGGCAAAGAGGTAGAGAAAGAACGAGGCAGTTATGGCAAGAGATTACAAAGATTTGGTGGTCGGCTTAGACATTGGCACAGCCAAGGTCATGGTGGTCGTGGCCGAAGTCATGCCTGGCGGTGAGCTCAAACTCGCAGGCCTGGGTGTGGCCCCGAGCAACGGCCTCAAACGCGGGGTGGTGGTCAACATCGACGCCACGGTGCAAAGCATTCAACAGGCCTTGAAAGAGGCCGAGTTGATGGCCGATTGCAAGATCACGCGCGTCTACACCGGCATCACCGGCAGTCACATCCGTGGCATCAACTCCACCGGCATGGTGGCAGTGAAGGACAAAGAGGTCACGGCAGCCGACGTGGCGCGGGTGGTCGAGACGGCCAAGGCCATCAACATCTCGACCGACCAACGCTTGTTGCTGGTAGAGCCGCAAGAGTTTGTGATTGACGGCCAAGACGTGAAGCATCCGATTGGCATGAGTGGCATTCGACTCGAAGCCAAGGTGCACATCGTCACCGGCGCACAAAGCGCGGCTGAAAACATCATCAAATGTGTGCGCCGCTGCGGCTTGGATGTGGATCGTTTGATGCTCAACCCCTTGGCGTCTAGTCTGTCGGTGTTGACCGATGACGAGCGCGAGTTGGGCGTGGCCCTGGTGGACATTGGCGCGGGCACCACCGATGTGGCCATCTTCACGAATGGCGCAATTCGCCATACCGCTGTGATTCCAATTGCCGGTGACTTGATCACCAGCGACATTGCCATGGCACTGCGCACACCGACCAAAGATGCCGAAGACATCAAGGTTGAGTCAGGCTTTGCCAAACAGCTGTTGGCCGACCCCGACGTGCAGGTGGAAGTACCCGGCTTGGGTGACCGCGCGCCGCGCATGCTCAGTCGCCAAGCATTGGCTGGGGTGATTGAGCCTCGTGTGGAAGAAATTTTCTCGCTGGTGCAGCAAGTCATCCGCGAGTCGGGTTACGAAGAGGTGCTGTCCTCGGGCATTGTGCTCACTGGGGGCAGCTCGGTCATGCCGGGCATGGTGGAGTTGGGCGAAGACATTTTCTTAAAGCCAGTGCGACGCGGTGTTGCGCACTACAACAGCGCGCTGGCCGACATGGTGTCGCAGCCGCGCGCAGCCACCGTGATGGGTTTGTTGGCAGAGGCCGGCATTGACCGCATGCGCGGTGTGAAAGTGTCGCAAAAGAGTGGTTCCGTCAAATCGGCGATGGACCGAATCAAAGACTGGTTTGTGGGGAACTTTTAACCATGATCCCCACCTCTTTGCTTTATTTGGCACGCGGAAGTCCGCCGCTGCGCCGCCGTGGTCGACGATGGCGATCCGGTGCTGCGCATGCACCGCCCTCCTAAGAAAGGACGCGATGCACCACAAACAAATACACAACAAATTCAAGGCAACTGCAATTTTTAGATCGATAGGAGAAACAACATGAGCATCGAAATGATCGAAGTTGAAGCATTCAACTCAGGCACACAAATCAAGGTCATTGGCGTGGGCGGCGGCGGCGGCAACGCGGTCGAGCACATGATCAGCTCGGGCGTGCAAGGCGTGGAGTTTGTGTCGGCTAACACCGATGCCCAGGCACTGCGCGTGAGCAACGCGCACAAAGTGATTCAGCTCGGTTCAACCGGTCTGGGCGCTGGCAGCAAGCCAGAGCGCGGTCGTGAGGCAGCTGAAGCCGCGATTGACGACATCCGCTTGGCGCTGGAAGGCACCAACATGCTGTTTGTGACCGCAGGTATGGGTGGCGGCACGGGCACGGGCGCAGCCCCAGTGGTGGCACGTGTGGCCCGCGAGATGGGTATCTTGACCGTGGGCGTGGTGACCAAGCCGTTTGAGTTTGAAGGCAGTCGCCGCATGGCCAACGCCGAAACAGGGTTGGCTGAACTCGAAGCCAATGTGGATTCGCTGATCGTGGTGCTGAACGAAAAGCTGATGGATGTGCTCGGCGACGATGCCAGCCAAGACGAAGCCTTTGCCTTTGCCAACGACGTGTTGAAAAACTCGGTCGGCGGCATTGCCGAGATCATCAATGTCGAAGCCTTGGTGAACGTCGACTTTGAAGACGTGCGCACCGTGATGAGCGAAACCGGCAAAGCCATGATGGGCACTGCCGCAGCCAATGGCCCAGACCGTGCGCGCATTGCCGCAGAACAAGCCGTGGCTTGCCCGTTGCTGGAAGGTGTGGACATGTCGGGTGCCAAAGGCGTGTTGGTGCTGATCACCGCAGCCAAGGGCGGCTTGAAGCTGTCGGAGTCGCGTGAAGCCATGAACACCATCCGCAAGTTTGCATCGCCAGAAGCCCATGTGATTTACGGCACAGCCTATGACGAAAACCTGGGTGACCAGATTCGCGTCACCGTGGTGGCTACGGGCTTGGCCGGTGGTCGTCGGGTGGCTCCGCAACTGCAAGTGCTGCGCACGGGCACCGACAACTTTGCCCAGCCCATGGTTTCTAACAATGCCTCGTCGGCTGGCCTCTTGGCTGCTGCCAGCGCCGGCCTGTCAGGCTTGGCTGCAGGCTTGGGCGTGGGTACTGCGCCAACACAACCCGACTACAACAGCATGGCTGTGCCCAGTGTCTGGCGCACCAACCGCACACAAGCGGCGGCCAAGGTGGACGCGCTGTCTTCGGGCGGCATGGACGACTACGAAATTCCAGCTTTCTTGCGCAAGCAAGCAGACTGAGACTTGCAAAGTTTCTATCACAGTCATTGAAAAACACCGGGCCCTTGTGGCTGAGGGCTCGGTAAAATTCATCCTGTGCTGAAACAACGAACCCTCCAATCCCTCACCAAAGCGGTGGGGGTCGGCCTGCACAGCGGTCAGCGTGTAGAGTTGACCCTGCGACCGGCGCAACCCGACACGGGCATCGTGTTTCGTCGCGTCGATTTACCGCAGCCGGTGGACATTCCCATCAGCGCCTTGGCGGTGACCGACACCCGACTGGCCTCGACCATCTCCAACGCGGGCGCCAAGGTGTTCACGGTGGAGCACCTGATGTCGGCGTGTGCAGGCTTGGGGCTTGACAATCTGTACATCGACATCACCGCCGAAGAGGTGCCCATCTTGGATGGGTCGGCCTCGTCGTTTGTGTTCTTGCTGCAAAGCGCGGGCATCGTGGAGCAAAACGCGCCCAAACGGTTCATCCGTGTTCTGCAAGCGGTGGAAGTGCGAGAGGGTGAGGGTGCCCACGTGAAGTGGGCCCGCCTCGAGCCGCACCATGGCTACAAGCTGAGCTTTGAAATTGACTTTCACCACCCAGCGGTCGACTCCACGGGACAGCGCGTGGTGTTTGACATGGACACCGGCAGCTATGTGCGCGACATTGCCCGCGCCCGTACCTTTGGCTTCACGCGTGATGTGGAGATGATGCGTGCCAACGGTTTGGCCTTGGGGGGCGGTTTGGATAACGCCATCGTGATGGACGACTACAAGGTCTTGAACAGCGATGGCCTGCGCTACGACGATGAGTTTGTGAAACACAAAATCTTGGACGCCATGGGCGACTTGTATTTGATCGGCAAGCCTTTGTTGGCGGCTTACTCAGCGTTTCGCTCGGGTCACGCCATGAACAACAAGCTGTTGCGTGAACTCTTAAGCCGCCCCGAGGCTTATGAGGTGGTGAGCTTTGAAGACGCGCGCAAAGCGCCACCAGGGTTGGCCCAGCTCGCGCCGGCTTGGTAACTCGCCTAAGCTTGTTTCCTGAAAAAATGTTCTTGTATCGCTTAGCAGTTGATGCATGGGCTTTAGATCAGCGGCTGCGTCCGGCTTTGTACATGCTGCTGGTGGTCCGCTGCAGTTGAGTCGCTGCGGCCAAGCGTGCCATCGAATGCCCTGCATGGGCATGGGTGATGGCAAGCCCTAAGGCGTCGGCGGCATCGGGCCCAGGCAGGCCGGGCAGGTTCAGCAAGCGTTTGACCATTTCTTGCACTTGCTCTTTTTTAGCCTTGCCGTGACCCGCTACGGCTTGCTTCATTTGCAGGGCTGTGTACTCGGCCACGGGCAGGTTGCAAGTCACCAAGGCGGTCACACAGGCGCCGCGGGCCTGACCTAACAGCAAGGTGGCTTGGGGGTTGACGTTGACAAAAACAATTTCAACCGCTGAGGACGCGGGTTGGTAGCGTGCCACCACCTCATGAATACCGTCGAACAACACCTTCAAGCGTTCTGGCAAGTTGCCTTGCACTTGCTTGTCGGTACGAATGGTGCCGCTGGCGATGTAGCGTAATTCTTGGCCGTCTTGGTCGATCACGCCAAAGCCGGTGGTGCGTAAGCCGGGGTCAATGCCAAGGATGCGCATATGGGGTCAGGGCAGTTGTGCGCCGCCCATGCGGGCGACGATGGTCTCGGTACGGCCTGCGAGGTACTCAGACTGCGGGAATTTTTGGTAGTACTTGGGACGCGGCAGCATGACAGCCAATCGCGCAGCTTCCCAGGCGGCCAATTGCGAAGCGGGCTTGCGAAAGTAATGTTGCGCCGCCGCTTCGGCTCCAAAAATGCCTTCACCCCACTCGACATGGTTCAGGTAGATTTCCAAGATACGGCGCTTGTCGAGCAAGGCCTCAAGCATCAGGGTCAACACAAATTCTTGGCCTTTGCGAAAGAAAGTTCGCTCGCCCGAAAGAAATAAGTTTTTGGCCAGTTGCTGGGTGATGGTGGAGCCACCCACCACTTTGGGAGGTCGAGACGTGCGTGAGGCAGCACGGCTGGCTTGCAGTTCAGCTTTGGCATTCTTGGCCCAGGCTTTTTCGATCGCATCCCATTGCACACCATCGTGTTGGGCAAAGATGTCGTCTTCAGACACGATGACCGCTCGCTTGAGGTGGTTGGAGATGTTGTTGTAGGGCACCCAGTCTTGCCGCCAGGGCAAGCGACCTTGGGTGCTGACGATTTGCCAGGCTTGCGAGCGTTCAAAGGCGGTGGACTCGGGGGAGAGTCGGGCCATCAGCGCAATGCGCGCCAAGAAAAAAAACTGCAAGCCCAACCAGGCCACGCACAGCAGCAGCAGCCAACGCCAAACAGGAGAACTGCGCGGGAATTTCATCGGTTCATGCCCTCACCCCCTGAGGTTTGCAAGGTGTTGTCGCGGCTGAAAATAAAACGCGAGACGATGGCCAATTGGTCGGCTTGTTTGCGCATGGCGGCGGTGAAGCCGCCAAACGGTCCGGCGCTGGTGGCAATGGCTTGGGCGCGGCGGTCCAAGTCGGCCTGGCCAGAGCCTTGAACCACTTCGGTGCTGATCACACGCCCGTCTGTGTTGACGGTGATGACCATGGTCAGCGCACCGTAGAGTTTTTGACCATTGCGCTCGGGAAAGTACAAGGTGCCACGGTCTTCAATTTTTCGGCGCAGCGCATCGTAGTACTGTGCATAAGCCACTTCGCGCGTGGCCGGGCTGATGTAGTGCTTGCGCGGGCGGGCGTTGTCTTGGTCGATGCGCTGTTCAATTTCAGCCAGCAACTTGAGCAACTGACGGCGCTT
>CANFYL010000026.1 GCA_947451285.1 Comamonadaceae bacterium | reverse complement strand
GCTATGAGCGCCCCACCCGGTGGGTGGCCGATGTGGCGCTGCGCGTGACACCGCACATCCATGCGGTGGACCGTGCCCGGGTGGTGTGCGCGCAAGCCTTGGGCTATGCCGTGCCAGCCCGTTTGAACTATGGCTTAGGGCAGGCCAGTGCCCAACCCAAGCCCTGTGTGGTGCTGGTGCATGGCACCTCGCGCGCCGACAAAGAATGGCCGCTGGCGCATTGGTTTGAATTGGGACAACGGTTCAAGCAAAGTGGCTTGGATGTGGCGTTGCCCCATGGCAACGAAGCTGAGCGCATCCGTTGCGAGGCTTTGGCCGAGATGCTGCCCGGCGCCGTGGTGTGGCCGCGCTTGTCGCTGGACGACTTGACCACCGAGATGGCCCAGTGCGTGGGCGTGATCGGTGTCGACAGTGGCTTGAGCCACATCGCGGTGGCCTTGGATTTGCCGCATGTACAGATTTACAACTTTGACACCGCTTGGCGCACCGGCCCGGTGGGGCTGACGCGCCAATGCGCTTTGGTCGATTGCCCCACGCCCACGGTGGATGCCGTGTGGCAAGCCTGGCAGCACTGTGTGCAGGCTGCGTCCGGTCAAGGGCCGAGCGCATGACGCGCTGGCTCTACAGCTTGGTGGTGTGGGCGTTGCAACCGCTGTTGCGCGCCAAGTTGCATCGCCGTGGGCGTGTCGAGCCGGGCTACTTAGAGGCCATCGATGAGCGTTTTGGGCATTACACCCAAGCACCTGTGGCGACGGGTGCGTGTGGCTATGTGTGGCTGCATGCGGTGTCGCTGGGTGAAACCCGCGCAGCGGCGGTGTTGCTGCAAGCGCTGCGCAGGGCACGGCCTGATATCCGTATCGTGCTGACCCATGGCACGGCCACCGGCAGGGCGCAAGGCCAAAGCCTGTTGCAGCCCGGCGATGTGCAGGTCTGGCAACCCTGGGACACGCCTAGCGCAGTGCAGCGCTTTTTGGACCATTTCAAACCGCAGTTGGGCATCGTGCTGGAGACCGAGCTGTGGCCCAACTGGGTGGCGCTGTGCCAACGTGCACAGGTGCCTCTGGTGTTGGTGAACGCACGCATGAGCGAAAAAAGCTTGCACCAAGCCCAGCGCTTGTCTTGGCTGTCGCGACCTGCCTATGTGGGCTTGACGGCGGTGTGGGCGCAAACCGAGGCCGATGCGCAGCGCTTGCGTGACTTGGGTGCACCTGTGCTTGGCGTGTTGGGTAATTTGAAGTTCGATGCCCAGCCGGATGGGCTGCAATTGGCCCAAGCCTTGGTGTGGGCGCAACGCTTGATGCGCCCGGTCATCTTGCTGGCCAGCTCGCGCGAAGGCGAAGAAGCCCTGTGGTTGGACGCCTTGCAAGCACTCAAAGACGAGCCCTTGGATCAGCAAGACCATGTGAATGCCGTCCATTGGCTGGTGGTGCCGCGTCACCCGCAACGCTTTGACGAGGTCGCGCGTATGTTGCAGGAGCGGGGCTGGCAGGTGTCGCGCCGCAGTCAGTGGACAGATGGGCCCGATGCAGCCCATGAGGCCGATGTCCACACCGTGTGGTTGGGGGACTCCTTGGGTGAGATGGCGCTTTATTACGGCTTGGCCGATGCGGCGCTGCTGGGCGGCAGCTTTGCGCCTTTGGGCGGTCAAAACCTGATCGAAGCGACGGCTTGTGGTTGCCCCGTGCTGATGGGCCCGCACACCTTCAACTTTGAAGAAGCCGCTGAATTGGCCCAAGCCGCTGGAGCTGCTTTGCGCGTGGAAGACATGGCCCACGCCATCGTCACTGCCTTGCAGATGGTGCGCTTTGGGCCGGATGAAAACGCCCATGTGGCCGCGTGTGCGGCGTTTTCACAGGCGCACCGCGGTGCCGCGCAGCGCACCGTGCAGGCGCTCGCGCCTTACCTCAAGGCTTGAGCAAGGCGTTGATGGGTTGCAGGTCTTGCGGCGTCAAGGTGCCGGTGGCTTGGCGCAGCTTCAAGGTGCCCACCAACACGTCGTAACGCGCTTTGGCCAAGTCGCGCTTGGTTTGGTAGAGCTGGCTTTGGGCATTCAAGACGTCGATGTTGATGTTCACGCCCACCGAATAACCCAGTTTGTTGGCGTCCAACGAGCTTTGGCTCGAAGCCTCTGCGGCTTCGTAGGCCTGCACTTGGCTCAGGCCCGCTACCAAGCCGAAATAGGCGGTGCGCGTGGCTTGGGCGGTGTTGCGCTTGGCAGCTTCTAAGTCGGCGCGGGCTTTGCTCTCAAGAGACACAGTTTCTTGGATGCGGTAGTCGGTGGCAAAGCCCGAGAAGATGGGCAGGTTCAGCACGATGGCGGCGGAAGGGTTGTAGATGTGTGATGGCACCGACTGGGTCGAGCTGCCCGCCACGTTGCGAATGCCGCCGTAGGAGACTTGCGCGTCCACAGTGGGCTTGTGGCCGGCCTGGGCTTTGCTTACCTCCAACGTGGCCACTTCCAAGCCCAATTGCGCTTGACGCACCGCGGGGCTGGCCAGCTCAGACTGGGAAACCCAGATGGTCACGTCATCGGTGGGCGCTTTGACCAATTGGCTGTTGTCGATCAAACGTTTGGGCTTGGCGTTGCTCAGGCCCACCACCAAGTCGAGGGCTAAGCGTTTGATGCGCACATCGTTGGCTGCCGCAATTTCTTGGGCGGTGGTCAGGTCAAAGCGGGCTTGGGCATCGCGCACACCGGTGATGGTGGTGGTGCCCACCTCAAAGTTGCGCTTGGCCGAGGCCAGTTGCTCACCCACGGCTTTCTTTTGGGCCTGCACCAACTCTAGGCTGTCTTCGCTGGTGAGCACATCAAAGTAGGCCTGTGACACACGCACCAACAGGTCTTGCTCAGCGGCTTCGTATTGGGCGGCAGCTTGTTGCAGCAAAGGCCCACCTTGTTTGTAAGTGGCCCACACCGCGGGGCGGTAGATGGGTTGGGTCAAGGTGATGGCGGCCGATCCGGTGCCGAAGTAGCGCTCGCTGGACACGACCGTGGGAGGAGCCGGTACGTCAGGACGGTAGTTGAAATAGGTGCGCGATGCAGAGGCCGACAGCGCAATATTGGGCAACACGCCGCCCAAGGTTTGGTTGGCTTTGGCCAGGTTGGCGTCGTACAAAGACTTGGCCGACATATAGCTCGCGTCATAGCCGCGGGCCGCGTCATACAACTCAACCAAACTTTGGGCTTGCGCGTGGGGTGCAAAAGCAAAGGCCATCGCAGCTGCCACAGGCAGGGCGCGAAACAGGGTACGGGAGGGCTTCATGCAGTTCTTTCAAAAATCAATACGTGGGCACCGAGGTGTCTACTTGCGACGACCAAGCGTTGATGCCACCGGTGAGGTTGGCCACCGTGTCAAACCCTTGCTGGGCTAAAAACATGGCCACCTGCATGCTGCGCGCACCGTGGTGGCAAAGGCAGGCAATTGGCCGCTCACGGGGAAGGTCTTGCAGCCTTGCAGGCACGGCGCTCATGGGAATGGTCAGCAACTCAAAGCCTTGTGGCGTGACGCTGGCGGTTTGCACTTCCCAAGGTTCGCGTACATCGAGCACGACCGCTGTACCTTGCGCTGTATGGCTGGCCGCCCAAGCTGCGAGCTGCGCCGGTTGAATTTGATCGATCATGTGACGAGCTTAAAAGTGAAAGCGGGTCGGTTCGGTAAAACCTTGTAGCCGAGGCGCTGTGGTGTCCCACAAAGATTTGCTGTGCCAATTGGCATCGCGCGTTCGGGTGAACAGGGTGGCGCACATCACGGGGTCGGTGCCGACGATGGCGATCAAGCGGCCACCGACTTTGAGTTGTTGCAGCAAGGCTTGCGGTACCTCGGTGACGGAACCACCTAAGACAATGGCGTCAAACGGCGCATCTTCCGGGCAGCCTTGGCTGCCATCGGCCACACGCACATCCGTGTTGGTGATGCCAGCACGCTGCAAATTGGCGCGTGCAGTAGCGGCCAACTCGGCGTTGATTTCTAAGCCAATGACACGTTGGGCGCGTCCAGCCAGCAAGGCGGTGAGGTAGCCGCTGCCGGTGCCCACTTCCAGCACTTTCTCTGTGCCACTCAGGTGCAGGTCGTGCATCAAGCGGGCGTCCACACGTGGCGGTACCATCCGCTGGCCATGGCCCAAGGGAATGTCGGTGTCGGTGTAGGCCAGCGCTTGGTAGGCCTGGGGCACGAACAGTTCACGCTGCACATGCGACAACACGGCCAAGGTGGCTTTGTCGAGGACTTGCCAGGGGCGGATTTGTTGTTCCACCATGTTGAAGCGGGCTTGTTCTTGGTTCATCTCAATACTCCAAATACATCGGTATGGCCTTCACGGCGTCAGGTCAAATTTTAACGGTCAGGGTTGCGTGCGGCTGACGTCAGAGCCCCACAAACGGCGCAGCCATTGCGCCAGATCATCCATATAGCAATACACCACCGGAACCACCACCAAAGTCAGCAAAGACGAGGTGATGACCCCACCAATCACGGCTTGGCCCATTGGGGCGCGCTGCTCAGAGCCCTCAGAAATTGCAAAAGCCAGCGGCACCATGCCAAAGATCATGGCCAGGGTGGTCATCAAAATAGGCCGCAAGCGCACGCGCGCAGCCAGCAGCAAAGCTTCGTTGCGGGGTAGGCCGACTTGAATGGAGCCATCGGGCAAAACTTGGTCTTGCCGTGCGCGAATCGCAAAGTCGACCAACAAAATTGCATTTTTGGTGACCAAGCCCATCAGCATGACCATGCCAATCACAGAGAACATGGACAAGGCTGAGCCAAACATCATCAAAGCCAGCACCACACCAATCAGCGTGAGGGGCAGTGCTGTCATCAAGGCCATGGGTTGCAAAAAGCTTTTGAATTGGCTGGCCAAAATCATGTAGATGAAGACCACCGCCAGCACCAGCGCCGAGATGGCGTAGTCAAACGACTCTTGCATGCTCTTGGTCGATCCCCCAAACTGAAAGCTGTAGCCCGGCGGCAAGGCGATCCCCTTCATCACCTCGCGAATGTCGTTGGACACTTCACCCATGGAACGGTTGTAGACGTTGGCATTGATGGCCACCTCGCGTTTCAAATCGCGCCGGTTGATTTGGTTGGGGCCCGTGCCCTCTATGACCTGGGCGACTTGGTTGAGGCGCGCCACGCGTGGACTGCCATCGGCGGCGGTGCCCACGGTAAAGGGCAGGTGTTCCAGGTCTTGTGGTTGGGTGCGTGCGGTGGGATTCAAGCGCACGTTGACGTCGTAGGTTTGGTCGTCCCCTGCGCGCCAATTGGTCACGGTTTGGCCGGCCACCAAAGTGCGCAACTGCGTGCCAATGCCGCCCAAGGTCAGGCCTAAATCGCTGGCCGCTTCGCGTTGAACCTGGACCTCGATGGTGGGCTTGTCGGGCTTGATGCTGGAGTCTAAGTCGACCAAGCCTGGGATGGGTCGTACCGCATTCATGACTTGTTGTGCCAAGCGTTCGAGTTCACGCAGGTCGGTGCCCAACAAAGAAAACTCGATTTGCTTGTTGCCACCCATGGTGTCGAGCAAGCCAGCATGGGTCACAGTGATGCCAGGCACTTGCAGCAAGCGTTGGCGCAGCAGGGCGGATATGTCGTCCACATTGCGTTGGCGAAGCTTGCGGTCGACCAAGCGGATGTAGAGGGCGGCGTAAATTTTTCCGTTGGCGCTGCCGGTGTTGAGGGTGGCCACGGTGTAGCGCACCTCGGGGAACTCGCGGATGATGGCTTCGACCTGTTGGGCTTTGGCCTCGGTGGCCTCGAGGGACGAACCCACAGGCGTGTAAAAGTTCACATAGGTTTCAGAGAAGTCGGCCTTGGGCACAAACTCGGTGCCCAGTAGCGGCACCATGAAGATGCTGGTGACAAAGGTGAGCGCCGCCAACGCAAGGGTGGTGCGCTGGTGGTTCAAGGACCAGCGCAAGATGTCTTGGTAGGTCTCGCTCAAGCGGTCGGTGCCGCGCTCAAACCACGCGGTGACGCGGCCCACCGTGCGGTCGTACAGGCCAGCGTTGCCATGTTCGCCGTGCGCATGGATGGTGGGGTCGTGCCAGATGGACGAGAGCATCGGGTCGAGCGTGAAGCTCACGAACATCGAGATCAGCACCGCGGCCACGATGGTCAAGCCGAATTGGTGGAAGAACTTGCCAATGATGCCGCCCATAAAGCCGATGGGTAAAAACACGGCCACGATGGAGAAGGTGGTGGCCATCACTGCCAAGCCAATTTCTTGGGTGCCGTCGAGTGCGGCTTGGTAGGACGCTTTGCCCATTTGCACATGACGCACGATGTTCTCGCGCACCACGATGGCGTCGTCAATCAACAAGCCCACGCACAGCGACAAAGCCATGAGGGTGATCATGTTGATGGTGAAACCAAACATGTACATGAACAAAAACGTGCCGATGATGGCAATCGGCAAGGTCAAGCCGGTGATGACGGTGGAGCGCCATGAGTTCAAAAACAAGAACACGATCAGCACGGTCAACAGGGCACCTTCGATCAGGGTTTGCCGCACGTTGTTGACCGCTATACGTATGGGACGCGCGTTGTCTTGGACCGACTCCAGGCGCACGCCGGGCGGCAGCAAGGGGCGCACCTCGTTGAGTGTTTTGTTGAGGCCCTCGATGACGTCGATGGTGTTTTCGTCCTGGGCTTTTTGGACCGTGAGCAGCAAGGTGCGTTGACCGTTGTACAGCGCCAGACTCTCGACCTCTTGCGCACCGTCTTTGACACTGGCCACCTGTGACAAACGAATTGGCGTGGTGCCGCGTCGCGCCACGATGATTCGGCCAAAGTCTTCGGGGCGCAACATGCGGCCCTGGACCTGGATCACGCGGTCTTGCTGCAAGGAGCGCAGCGAGCCCACGGGCAGATCTTGACTTTCGGTGCGTACGGCATTGACCACTTGGTCTGCGCTCACCCCTAAGGACTCCATGGCTTGTGGATTGAGGTAGAGGTTGATCTCGCGCTTGGTGCCGCCCACGATGGTGACGGCACCCACGCCGCGCACGTTTTCCAAGCGTTTTTTCAGGACCTGGTCGGCCCAGTTGGTCAACTCAACGGCAGCAGTGGCGGCCTCTGGGCTGGCGTCATTGGGTTTGGCGGGCAGCACGGCCAATGACCAAATGGCACGGCTGGATGGGTCAAAGCGCATCACCTTGGGTTCTTTGACATCGGTGCGAAGACTGGGGCGAATGCTGGCCACTTTTTCGCGCACATCGTCAGCACCTTTGCGCCCATTGATGTGCAGTTGAAACTCCACCACCACCACCGACATGCCTTCGTAGCTGCGCGAGGTCAAGGCGTTGATGCCCGCGATGGAGTTGACGCCTTCTTCGATTTTTTTGCTGACTTCACTCTCCACAATCTCGGGCGATGCACCGGGGTATTCGGTGGTGATCACCACCACGGGAAAGTCGATGTTGGGAAACTGGTCAATTTGCAAGCGTTGGTATGAAAACATGCCCAGCACCACAAAGGCGAGCATGAGCATGGTCGCAAAGACCGGGTTTTTCAGACTGACTCGGGTGAACCACATGGCTTATTCAGCGGGAGCTGCTGCTGGCCGGGGAGGTGGGCATTGCTGTGAATTTCACCTGTAAGCCTTCGCGCAAGGCGCCCACATGGCCTTTGAGCACAGGGGTGCCCGCTGCAATGCCCTCGACGCCGATCCAGGTTTGAGAACTGCTGTCACTGGCATCGTTGCCGCGCAGTCCCAGACTCACCAGTTTGTGCGCGACTTGCACCTGGTCTCCCGCAGTTTCAAGCACTTGAACATAAGGCCGGGCTCTGTCTGTGCGCACTGCAGACAGCGGCACGGCGAGCTGATTGCTGCGCTGAAAATTCAAACTGCCTTTGGCAAACAAACCATGGCGTAATCCGTTCGCTTGGTCCATCGAGAGGTAGACCAATACGCTTCGGCTGCCCACTTGTGCGCTGGGGCTGATGCGCTTGACTTTGGCCGTGATCGTCTCGGGACGGTCCTCCACTTGCAGGTGGGCCACTTGGCCAATGCGAACATCCACCGAGTCGCTGGGGCTCAGGGGCACTTCCAGCTCGAGTTGGCTCAGGTCGACCAACTCCAGCACCTTGGCATCCACATTGACGCGCTCACCGGCTTGTGCTGCACGCAGGGCCACCACGCCTGCAAAGGGTGCGTAGAGCACCGCGTCATCCAAGGCTTTGCGTGCCACATCGGCACCTGCGATGGCGGCTTGGTGGGTGGCCACCGCGCCTTGGTAAGAGGCCTGGGAATTATCAAGCGCCGTTTTAGCGATGAAGCCTTGGTCAACCAGAGCTTTGTTGGTGTCCCACTGGCGCTGCGCAATTTCCATTTGGGCTCTGGCGGCATCGGCTTGCTCTTTGGCTTGCTGCCATCGGCGCTGGTACTCAGTGGGATCGATGCGGGCCAACACCTGTCCGGCCTTGACCACATCCCCTTCGCGCACGCTGAGCTCTTTGAGTTCGCCTGCTACGCGGGCTTTGATCACGGCGTAATTCAGGGCTTTGAGGGTGCCCGAGAGGTCCAAGGTGTGGGTGATCTCGCGCGGCGCGAGGGTCCACACATCTTGGCGCGCCAATTCAATTTGTGTGACGGCAGGGGTGGGCGTGGCGGCGGCAATTTGCTGTTGGTCACGCGCTGAGAGTGCGCGCCAGACACTGGCTACCGAGGCCAGCACGACGACTGCAATCACGATCCAACGGGGTTTGATGTGCATGGTCAAGAAGGTTGTGAGGCTGTCATGCCGTGCAGCAGCACGTCGACTTGCATATGAATGAAACGAACAGGGTCGCCAATCTCGGCCGATGCAGCGCAAGCGCCCATCGAGTGTTTCCACATCATCATGAAGATCATGGGAGCAACCACGGTGTAGACCGCTTGGTCGAGGTCCATCGGGCGAAATTCACCACGGGCCACACCACGCGCCAGAATTTGGCGCAGCAGTGTGTTGCCCGGGCGAATCACTTCTGCTTGGTAAAAAGCTGCGATATCCGGGAAGTTTTGGGCTTCGCTGATGACCAACTTGGCAATGCCGCTCGCAGGTGTGTTGCCCATTTGTGCCCACCATCTCAGCATGGCGTAGCGCAACATCTCGCCACTGCTGCCCGTGAAGCTCTTGAACTCTTCGTTCCAAACTGGAAAGAGCTTGGCAATGTTCTCGCGAATCACCGCTTTGAACAGGTCTTCTTTGGTTGGAAAGTACAAAAACAAGGTGCCTTTGGACACGCCTGCATGTGAGGCCACTTCTTCGACACGGGTAGCGGCAAAGCCCTTTTCGACAAACAGCGCCAGGGCAGCGTCGAGCAACTCCCCGGGGCGTGCCTCTTTGCGCCGTTCACGCTTGTGAACGGTCTCGGGGGTGGCCATGGATTCAGACGTGGACATGCTGTTAATGACTTGCTGGTTAGTAATAATACCGCGAGTCAATCGAAAGTTTCTGTTGGACGAAGGCAATGCTTCAGGTGAGACGCAGAGCGAGCCACTCTCTGAGCAACCAAACACTCTCTCGCAGTGCCGAGCCGCTGGGCAGCCACAAAAGCACCGGTTGCATGTCGGCAGAGATAAACCCCATGGGCGCGGGTGTAACTTGCAAGCCTGCAGCTTCAAACTGCCGCAAGCTGCGTGGCATGTGCCAAGCGTGGGTGACGATTGCTATGCGGCTGATGCCATCGCGCTGCAACAGTAAGGTAGTCAAGCGGGCGTTTTCTTTCGTGTCGCGCGACTGGCTCTCTTGCCAGCGCAGTGCGGGGCCATGCAAGCGCGCCAAGGCTTGGGCGGCGACTTGTGCTTCAGGTGTTTGCCCGTTTTCGCCCCCCCAGCCCACGCCACCTGTGTAGGCCAGAGGCAGTTGGGAGGCTTGCGCCAAATACATGCCGTAAAGCAGACGTGCCATGCTCTCTGGTGGCAAGTTGGGTCCGCCATATTCGGGCGCGCGTTGTTCAACCCCGCCGCCCAACACCACAATGGCTTGCACTTTAAGGCGCAGCAGTGCTTCCGGGCGGGTAGGACTGACTTGGGGCAGCAGGTGCAGTGACAGCCACAGCGTCACGGCGGGGCAACTGAGCAACCACATGCCTGCGCATGTCAGCAAGCCAGCTGCCACGGGATAGCGAATTGAAAGTTTGCGCTTGCTCACATTGCGCCGCCAAGCCCAGGCCAACATGGCTGCAATCAACAACAGCCCGCTGGCTGTGGGTAAGACCAAGGTGGTCAAGATGGGTTTGAGTGAGAGCAGGGTGTCCATGGCTGGGCATCATATGATGTTGGCCTATGAATATTTCGACTGCGACGCCCACGCCATCCCCAAGACCCCAGGCCATCACCCTCGGGGGAGGTTGTTTTTGGTGCACCGAGGCGGTGTTTGTGCGCGTCAAGGGCGTATTGACGGTGACCTCTGGCTACAGCAACGGCCACACGGTCAAGCCGAGCTATGAGCAGGTGTGCACGGGCAACACTGGGCACAACGAAGTGGTGCAAATCACCTATGACGTTCATCAGATCAGCCTGCGGGAGTTGCTGGAAATTTTCTTTGTCATCCACGACCCCACCACCTTGAACCGCCAAGGCAACGATGTCGGTACGCAATACCGCAGCGGTATTTATTGGAGCGACGAGGACGACCGTGCGGTGGCGCAACAGGTGTTGGATGACGTCAATCAGCATCTGTCAGGGCAGGTTGTGACCGAATTGCTGCCTTTGAACAACTTCTCGGCGGCTGAGGACTACCACCAAGACTACTTTGCCAACCATCCCAACCAAGGCTATTGCGCCTTTGTGGTGGCGCCCAAGGTGCAAAAGTTTTTGCACACCTTCGCCGACAAGGTGCGCGATGCTTGAACCTTGGCGCTTGCAGGCAGGTGTGCGTCGGGGCCTGTGGGTCTTGGCCTTGCTCGTGCTGCTGGCGCAATCCATAGGCCTGGCACACCGCTTTGTGCATGCCAGCAGCCTGGGCACGAGCCATGTGCTGACGATGGCAGACGCCAGCCAAGATGAATTGGCCATGCCTGGTTCTGCCACACCAGCGTCTTGGGGCTGGGTATTTGGCGACCACAAGTCTGCGGTCGATTGCCAGCTCTACGACCAGTTGTGTCACGACGCACTAGGCCTTGCCTGGTTTGTGATGTTGGCATTCGCTCTGCCCAAGGCAGGGCTGCGCTGGGTCTTGCGCGAGCGCTTCGCACTGCACGCGCGTTTTTTCAGCGCCCGTGCGCCACCTGCTGTTTTGAACTGACCTGTTTTTTTGCGTGGCTGGCCTGGGGGCCTGTACATGTGGTCAATTCTTTTCAGTGGGATGTAAACAATGAGCTTGTTTTTTCAGCGCGGTTTGGTTGCTGCTGTGGCTTACGGCAGTTTGTCTGTGCCATGGGCGCAATCGGTGAGCGCACCCGTCGACCCTCTCACCACACAGTTGCAAGAAGTCACCATCACTGCACAAACTCTCAACAACGCCAGCGTGTCTGTGCCCGCACAACAGCTCTCAGGCTCGGCTTTGGCTCAGCGACAAAGCAGCACTTTGGGCGAAACGTTGGACAACTTGCCGGGCATTGCCAACAGCTCGTTCGGACCCAACGTCGGGCGACCTGTCATTCGGGGCTTGGACGGAGACCGCATTCGCATCTTGCAAAACAGTGGTGCCAATATGGACGTGTCGGGGTTGAGCTTTGACCATGCTGTCCCGCTGGACCCGCTCACCACCGAGCGCATTGAGGTGCTGCGTGGCCCCGCTACCTTGCTGTATGGCGGCAGTGCCATCGGTGGCGTGGTCAACGTGATCGACAACCGCATTGCCCGTGAGCGCACATTTGATGCCAAAGGCGGCGTGTTGGGCAAGGTTGAATTGCGCGCAGGCGGCGCGGCCCAAGAGCGCAGCACGGGGGCCATGGTCGAGACGGGTAACGACCGCTGGGTATTGCACGTGGATGCGTTTGACCGCAGCACCCGCAACCTGTCGGTGCCCCGAGTCATGGATTGCACGCTCAACGGCATCACCACCACGCAGCGGCGGGTATGCAACTCGGCCAGCGACGCGCAAGGCTCAGCCATTGGGGGCACTTTGTTGTTTGACCGGGGGTACTTGGGTCTATCGGCCAGTGAGTACCGAAGCACTTATGGCACGGTGGCTGAGCCGGATGTGACCATCGGCATGCTGCGCCGCCACCAGGTGATGGAGGGGCATTGGCGCGATGCGGCAGGCCTGATGGAAGCGCTGAAGTTTCAATGGGGCCACACCCGCTACAGCCACACCGAATACCCCGGCGCTGAGACAGGAACGCGTTTTGACAATGGGGGACACGAGCTGCGCTTAGAGGCCACACCCTATGCCCAACGCTGGGCCAATGGCTTGCAGTTGCAAGGCGTGGTGGGTGTGCAGCGCGAGGGCAATCAGCTGGCGGTGCAAGGGCGCGAAGCCTTTGTGCCACCGAGTAGCACACTCAGCCACGCAGTGTTTACCCACCAAGTGTTGACCACGGGCTGGGGCCAGCTCAGTGCGGGCGCACGCGCAGAATCGGTGACGGTACGTAACCAAGACACGGGGGTGGACAAGCATTTCAGCCCTGCCAGTTTGGCCCTCGGAGGGATGCGCAACTTGCGCCAGGGCGAGGCACAAAACGGTTGGCAACTCAGCAGCCACCTCAGTTGGAGCCAGCGCGCCCCCAAAGACTACGAGTTGTTTGCCAATGGCCCGCATGCGGCAACTGGCACGTTTGAGGTGGGCAAGGCCAACAGCGCCCTTGAGCGGGCAACGCAATGGGATCTCGGCGGCGAATGGAAGCACGGTCCCCACAAAGCCTCACTGACAGGCTTTGTGTCGGAGTTTGCCAATTACCTGTCGCTGCAGGCGACGGGCGCCCGGGACCCCGCGCACAGCTTGCCTGTGTATGCCTTCGAAGGGGTACGTGCGCGTTTGGTCGGCTTGGAGTCGAGTGCAACGCTGCGCATGGTGGGGGGCAGTCACGCCTTCTTGAGCCCAGATGCCAGCCAAGGCGCGATGGACTTGGCTGTGCGTGCCGACATGGTGCGTGCCGATGATTTGACCAATAACCGTCCGCTGCCGCGCATCGCGCCTGTGCGGGTAGGGGCGGATTGGGTATGGGCCCACCAGGCCTGGGGTGCACGCTTTGGCTTTCTGCACGCGCAGGCCCAAAGCCGTGTGCCGCAGGCGGGCGATGTGACCACCGCAGGCTACACCGTGTGGAACGCGGGGCTGAACTACCAAACCCGCAGTGCAGGCACGCGCTGGATGCTGTTTGCCAAGCTCGACAACCTGACCCACCAACTGGCGTATTCGTCCACCTCGGTGCTCACGCAGACCATGGGCAGCAACGCCCCGCCCTTGGCCGGGCGCAGTGTGAAGCTGGGCGTGCAGGCCAGTTTTTAAGGGGCCAAACGCTCGCGCACCCAGCTGGCGGCGTCGCTGCTGCTGGTGCTTGGGTTGATCCGGTAGCGCAGGCGGTCATGCAAGCGGCTTTTGCGGCCTTGCCAAAACTCCCACTGGTCAGGCACCAAGCGGTAGCCGCCCCAGTGCGGCGGGCGGGGTGGTTGCAGCAAAAACTGAGCACCGTACTTGGCGGCATTGGCCACCAAGGTGCCTCGCCCGTCGATCACCTGGCTTTGCGGGCTGGCCCAGGCACCAATGCGTGAGTCGAGCGGGCGGCTATGGAAATAGGCGTCGCTCTCGGTGTCGCTGACTTTTTCCACCCGACCTTCGATGCGCACCACGCGTTCCAACTCGACCCAATGGAATTGCAGGGCGGCAAACGGGTTGCCCGCGAGCTGTTGGCCTTTGCGGCTTTGGTAGTTGGTGAACCACACGATGCCGCGCGCGTCGTAGCCTTTGATCAGCACCACGCGTGTACTGGGGCGCAAGTCGCCGCCTACGGTGGCCAAGGTCATGGCGTTGGGTTCTGGGATTTCCGATTGAATGGCTTGTTTGAGCCACTGGTCAAACTGCTGCATCGGATCGGCCGCAGAGGCCGATTCGTTGAGTTCGGCGCGTTCATAGCTTTTGCGAAGGTCGGCGATTTGTTTCATAGGTGACAGCTCATAGGTCTCAGGGCAGGGTGTGCCCGCTGTACATCCTACCCAAGCGGCTTATGCTCTGGCCCTGTTGATGAATTTGACTCAGAGAAAAGAGACTGCCATGGAAAGTTTGGACTTACGCGTGTTGAGTGATGTGCTTGCTTGGCGCCAAGCGGGTCGGCGTGTCACCCTGGTCACCGTGGTAGAGACCTGGGGCAGTGCCCCGCGTCCCCCGGGCGCCTTGTTGGCGGTGCGTGACGATGGGGTGGTCAGTGGTTCGGTGTCGGGTGGTTGCGTGGAAGACGATTTGATTGCCCGCATCAAAGCCGGTGAGTACGACAGCCTGTCGCACCCGTCGATGGTGGCCTATGGCGTGAGCAAAGAAGAGGCCGCACGCTTCGGTCTGCCCTGTGGTGGCACCTTGCGTTTGGTGCAAGAGCCCATCACCGAAGTGCAGTGGATTCAAGACGTGTTGGCGCGCACAGCGGCCCACCAGTTGGTGGCACGCACCGTGACATTGGCCACCGGCCACGTGACGCTGCGTGACGCGCAGCGCACCGACACGCTGCAGTTTGACGGCAGCAGCTTGACCACCTTGTTTGGCCCGCGCTGGCGCTTGCTGTTGATTGGTGCCGGGCAACTCAGCCAAGCCGTGGCGCAGATGGCCAGCTTGCTCGACTTTGAGGTGTTGGTCTGTGACCCGCGCGAAGAGTACGCCGCCACGCTCGGCATTGAGGGCGTGACCCGCGTGCTGGGCATGCCCGACGATGTGGTGCAACAGTTGGTGCCTGATGCCCACACCGCCATCGTGGCGCTCACCCACGACCCCAAGCTCGACGACATGGCCTTGATGGAGGCCCTGAACTCGAATGCGTTCTACATCGGGGCCCTGGGTTCACGACGCAACCAAGAGGCGCGCAAAAAGCGTTTGGCCGAGCATTTTGATTTGTCCCCTCAATCCCTGGCGCGTTTGCACGGTCCTGTAGGTTTACGAATTGGCGCACAAACCCCTGCAGAAATTGCCGTCTCCATCGTGGCCGAAATCGTGCAGGTGAAAAACGTGGCTCATGCAGCGGCCAGTGCTCAGGCCCCCACCGAGACCTTGTGCAGCCTGTGAGCAGTGACGCTCCGTCGGTGGTGGTGATCATCCTAGCCGCAGGGCGGGGTGAGCGCTTCAAGGCCTCCGGGGCTCAGGTAGACAAGCTCAACGCCCCCTTGGCCGGTTTGCGGGTGCGTGACCATGTGCTGCGCAGTGTGCAAGCCAGTGGTTTGCCCTGGCACATCGTCGAGCGTGAGCACACCCAGCACTTGGCCCAGCCCGGCATGGGTGACAGCATCGCCTGCGGTGTGGCTGCCACGGCCGATGCCCGCGGGTGGTTGATCTTGCCGGCCGACTTGCCCTTGGTGCAACCCGCCACCTTGTTGGCTGTGGCGCAAGCGCTGAAAACCCATGCCGTGGTGGTGCCCTGCTACCAAGGCGACAAGGGCCACCCGGTAGGTTTTGACGCCAGTTGCGGCGCTGCTTTGCAGGCTTTGCAGGGTGACGGCGGCGCGCGTTCTCTGGTAGCCCAGCGTGGCGCTTGGCGACTGGACGTGACCGACCGCGGTTGCGTGTTGGATGTCGACACCTTGGACGCTTTGGCACAGGCGGAGGTTTTGTTGCGGCCCCAGCACTGACACGAAGAAAATCCTGTCTTTGTCTACAACAAGGGTAAACCTAGGTATCTGACGCTAAGATATCGCACGCCAGCATCTTCTGGTTACCCATTCGATGATTTCTATGAACAACGTATTCAAGACCCCTACGAACCGCCGTGTTTTCATGTTGCAAGCCGTGACCGCAACCGGCGTGGCCGCGATCGCAACGACAGCCCAAGCGCAAGCCATGGTGGCAGAGTCTGACGCGCAAGCTGCTGGTTTGGGCTACAAAGCCGATGCGACCAAGGTCGACAAAGCCAAGCAACCTAAGTACGCCGCTGGCCAAATGTGCAGCAACTGCGCTTTATTCCAGGGTGCTGCCAGTGCAGCCGCTGGCGGCTGCCCCTTGTTTGCCGGCAAGCAAGTGGCTGGCAAGGGCTGGTGCTCGGCTTACACCAAAAAGGCCTGATCGCTCCTTCATCTCTGATGGGCTGGTTTCAACTGCCCGCCTGCCAGAGACTGAATTGAAAATGCCCACCAGGCTTTGTCTGGTGGGCATTTTCATTGGGGAATCCTACGCTGAGTGTTGCCTTGGGTGCGCGCTTAAAGCTTGCTGCACTTTACGCGTCGGGCAATTCGATCTTGACTTCCAGCACTTCTAGGTTGTCGTGACGCTCAAAGTTGACCTTGATGTCGTCTGGATTGATCTTCACGTACTTGGAGAGCACTGCGACCAAATCGCGTTGCAAGGCCGGCAGGTAGTCGGGTTGTGTGTTGCGGTCTGAGCGTTCATGGGTCAATATAAACTGCAAGCGCTCTTTGGCAACGCTGGCGGTTTTTTTCTTTTCGCCGAGTAAAAAAGAGAGGAGGGACATGACTTATTTCCCGCCAAAAATGCGTTTCAGAAAACTGGGTTTGACATGTTCTGTGAAACGCATGGGCAACTCCTCGCCAAGGAAGCGGCTGATCACGTCTTTGTAGGCTTCCGATACATCGGTGTTGACCAAGTGAACCGCCGGCACTCCTTGGTTGGAGGCGGTCAAGACGGTTTCTGATTCAGGAATCACACCAATCAGGGGGATGCGCAAGATGTCTTGGATGTCCTCCAAGGACAGCATTTGACCTTCTTCCACACGGCTGGGGTTATAGCGCGTGATCAGCAAATGTTCTTTGATGGGGGTGTCCCCCGTGATCGCACGTTGGGTTTTGCTGCTCAGCATGCCCAAAATGCGGTCAGAGTCGCGCACCGAAGACACTTCAGGGTTAGTCACCACCAAGGCTTCATCTGCGAAGTGCATGGCCATCATGGCGCCAACTTCAATGCCAGCAGGCGAATCGCACACGATGTAGTCAAAGCCCATGCCTTTGAGTTCTGTCAGCACGCGCTCTACACCGTCTTGAGTCAATGCGTCTTTGTCGCGCGTTTGTGAGGCTGCCAATACAAACAGGTTGTCACATTGCTTGTCTTTGATCAAGGCTTGGTTGAGTGTGGCTTCACCATTGATGACGTTGATGAAGTCGTACACCACACGGCGCTCACAACCCATGATCAAGTCCAAGTTACGCAGGCCGACGTCAAAGTCAATCACCACCGTTTTGAATCCACGCAGGGCCAAGCCAGAAGAAAAACTGGCGCTGGTCGTGGTCTTTCCCACGCCGCCCTTGCCAGAAGTGACCACAACGATTTTTGCCATGAAATAAGCCTTTGGTTGTTCTAAAAAATCAATTGTCGATTTTACAACCGCTGCATCACCAACTTATCACCCAACAATGAGATTTGCGCCGGTTTGCCTGCTACTTCAACGGGCAAGGGCGTGTCACTGGTTCTGTAGGTGCCTGCAACCGACACCAACTCTGCCTCAAGAGACAAGGTGAAGATGCGTGCGTCTTCGTTGCCTCTGGCACCTGCGATGGCTTTGCCGCGCAACGGTGCATACACGTGGATGTGGCCATCTGCCATGATCTCAGCACCTGGATTGACCATGGCCAGCACGATCAAGTCACGGCCTTTGGCATACACATGTTGGCCAGACCGCAAGGGTTTGTCGATGACCATGGCGCCCAGCGGCTCAGCGGGGACTTCTCGCACCACTTCAACTTCACGGATCACTTCTTGCATCACGGTCTCAACCCGAGCTGGTGCAACATGTTGCGTGCTCAAGTCACGCGCATCAAACAGACCTGCTTGATGGGCATTGGCGATGTGGTGAGCTTGAGCTCCGCGCACGGCCACTGGCACCATGCGGTGCTGACGCAGCAGATCACACAGGTGATTGAAATTCAATTCTGTCCCGGAGGGTTCCAAGGCATGAAGATCAATCACCACGGGGTCGTTGTCAAAAAAATCAGGCGTACTCCCCAAGCGACGGGTCAAATCCGCTTCCAGGAGAAATAGGTCATTTGTTTTGAGTACAAAAGCAACCAATGGCAGCGAGGCGCTCTTGATCTCGTAGGCGTGGGGCGCGGCGGCGTGGCTCATGGGGCGAACAAATGAAAAGTAAAAGCCAGACTTTACACGGCAAGGGCTTTGGCTTGCCGCTAAACTTTTCCCCATGACAAAGCAACACCCCGCACGGCTCTGGCTGTGGTTTTCACCTGTGCTCTTGGCCGCTGCTTGGGCGCAAGCGCAAACGGTATCGCAACCCGCCGTTGACATGGGTCGCATCGACGTCACGAGTGGGCGAGACAACGACACCCAACAGCGACGTGAATCCACGGCCAGCAAAATTGTCATCGGTCGCGAAGAGATTGAACGACAAGGCGATGCCAATTTGGGCGAAGTGCTCAAGCGCATGCCTGGCATCACCTTGGGCGGCGCACCTGGGCGTGGCTCAGGCATTCGCATGCGGGGTTTGAGTGCGGGATACACCCAGATCTTGTTGGACGGTCAGCGTGTGCCGCCCGGCTTTTCGGTTGAATCGTTGACGCCTGAGATGGTGGAGCGCATTGAGATCTTGCGCGCCCCCACCGCTGAAACGGGGGCCCAAGCGATTGCAGGCACCATCAACATCATCACCCGTGAAGGCCGGCGCGGCATCCCGGACGAACTCAAGCTCGGCTCGTCTTGGCAAGGCGGCTACGCCTCACCGAACGGATCGATCACGCATTACCAAGAAACCGAGCGCTGGAGCAGCAACTACACCTTGTCGGTCAACCGCTATGCAGCGCCAGACCACAGCGAGCTCTCCTTGCAACGCGATGTCGGTCCTCTGCAACGCAACCGCGTCAGCGACAGCCACTATGTGCGCGAAGGCCTCAACACCACGGGCCGTTTGCAATGGAAAGGCGACCCCGGCGAGAGCCTGACCCTGATGCCTTTTGTGGTCGTCTCACACGGCACCACACCTGGAAACGTGGCGCTGGACCAAAGCACCAACGGTGCAGCACGTATTTACGACAGTGCCACAACGTTCAATGACAACCACTTTGGATTGGCCCGCATGAACGGCCAATGGCGACGCAAACTCAGCGGCGACAGCAACATGGATTGGAAGTTCAATGTGGGGGGCTGGGACAGCCGCACCAACTTCACCCAAACGCCCACGGGCGCAGGCTCGGTGTACACCTCGACCTTGTTAGAGGCTACGCGCACCAAAGACCGCTCGGCCAGCCTGAACGGCAAATACACCCACATCTTGGGTGGCGGCCACCAATGGGTGAGTGGCGCTGAAGTCGAGACCGTGCGTCGCACCCAAAACGCCACCGCTACCTATGCCGACGGCGACGCCGACTTGCAAGCCCAGTCCATGCGCTGGGCGGTGTACTCCCAAGACGAGTGGCAACTCACGCCCCATTGGTCCGCCCATGCGGGCGCGCGCTACGAACAACTCACGACAGAGGGCACCACCACCAGTGGCGATGTGCTCAACCGCAACAGCGTGTTCACGCCTTTGCTGCATGCCCTGTGGAAACCCAACCCTGAGAGTCGAGACCAAGTGCGCATGAGCCTCACGCGCAGTTTCAAAACGCCCAATATGCAAACCCTGTTGGCGCGCTATGTACGCTCACGTGACGATGCCCTGGGCGGGGGCAACGGACCGACCAACGCAGACCGTATGGGCAACCCCAACCTCAAGCCCGAGCTGGCCACCGGACTGGATGTGGCGATCGAGCGTTATTTGCCGCAAGGCGGCGTGCTCAGTGCCAGCGTGTTTCACCGCGACATTCAAAACCTGATTCGTAACGTCACCGCGCAAGACCCGGCGTATGGCAACCGCTGGGTCTCGACGCCGCAAAACTTCAGCCAAGCAGTGACCGAAGGGGTGGAGTTGGAAGCTAAATTTCGTTTGGACCAATGGATCAGTGGCGCCCTGCCGGTGGATGTGCGCAGCAACGTGAGTTTTTACCGCTCACGCGTGCAGAGTGTCGTGGGCCCCAACAACCGGCTCGACCAGCAACCTGACATGACGGCCAACCTCGGCGGCGACTACCGTTTGCGCGGCATGCCGCTGACGGTCGGCGGCAACATCAACTACAACCCGGGCTACACCAGCCACCTGAGCGCGCCGGAGTTCTTGACGGTGTCCCAAAAGCGCGTGATGGACCTGTATGGCCTGTGGCGCGTCGATGCCAGT
>CANFYL010000025.1 GCA_947451285.1 Comamonadaceae bacterium | reverse complement strand
GTGGGCTTGCAGCGGCTCGGCTTCCACGCTGGCCAAAGCCCGCGCCACGCGCGCGAACAAGGCGTCGACATTTTGTTCACCCGCTTTGAGGTATTTTTCTTGCAGCACATCGGTGCTGATGGCCTGCACGTGTGTGTGCTCGGCGGCCAATGGATCGCGCTTCATCGTTCTTCCTTGCCATGGGCTGGGCTGACAGGTGCACAGCCCAGCACAGGCTACCTAAGCGATCGAGGACAAAGTTTGTGATGCATCAAGGTCCAGTGGCTTAGACCTTTGAAAAATCTCGCGCCAGTGAACTTTTGAACTCAGTTCTGGCTTATTCCAAGGCAATGCGCAAGGCCGAGGCACAGGCCCAAGGACTGAAGAACGCAGCGGGCAGCAGCATGGCCAGCAAGATCGAAAAATGCGCTTGGCTTCCCAAGCCACTGGCTTGCGCCTCGACCGCGCCAGCGCCAAACACCAGCACGGGCACAAACAAAGGGAGCACCAGCAAAGACAGCAACACGCCACCGCCTCGCACGCCCAAGGTCAAAGCTGCGCCAATGCCGCCCACCAGCGACAAGATGGGGGTGCCGACCAACAAGGCCAAGGTCAGGGTGAGCAAGGCATCGCCAGACAGATCAAACTGCAAGCCCAACACAGGCACGAGCAACACCAAGGGCAGGCCCGAGACCAACCAGTGCGCCAACAGTTTGGCAGCCACCAACAGCGCCAAGGGGGTGGGTGACAAAGCCATTTGCTCTAAGGTGCCATCGCGAAAATCGGCCTCGAACAGGCGCTGCAAAGCCAACATGCAGGAGAGTAAGGCCCCCACCCACAACACGCCCGGCGCTACCAAGCGCAGGGTGTTGAGCTCGGGCCCGATCCCTAAGGGAAAGAGCGCCGCCACCACGACAAAGAAAAACACCGCAGTGAGCACCTCGCTTTTTCGGCGCATGGCCAACAACAGGTCGCGCTGCAGCACGGCCATGAACGCTTGCACGCTGGGGGCACTCATGCGGCTTGCTCCAAACGGTGGTGGCGCACTTCAAGCGGCTGCCCCGTCGTATCGCACAAGCTCACCGCCTGGTGGCTCGTGAACAGCACCATGCCCCCCTGGGTCACATGCGCGCCCATGAGGGCGCGCAAGGCATCCACGGCTTTCACATCCAAGGCCACAAAGGGTTCGTCCAACACCCACAGCGGCGCTTGACTGGCCCACAAACGCGCCAAAGCGGTTCGACGTTTTTGACCTTGCGACATGACGCGCAGCGGCAAATGCTCTCGCCCACGCAAGCCCATGCGTGCCAAAGCGGTCAACGCATCGGCGGGGGTCAGGGCGCGGCCTGCGACTGCGGCGTCTGACAGCAGGTTTTCCAATGCACTGAGCTCTTCCTTGAGCGAGAGCGCATGGCCTAAGTAAAACAAAGCGGCACGAAAAGCCTGTGGGTCCTCGCGGGTGCTGCGCCCCATCCAACGCACCTCGCCTGCATCGGCGGGTGACAGGCCACAGACGATGCGCAACAAACTGGTTTTTCCCACGCCGTTGTCGCCTTCAAGGTGCAAAGCTTGGCCGTCTTGCAAGGTCAGGTTCACGGGTGCAAACAAAGGCTTGTGGCCACGCGAGCAAGAGAGATCCGAGAGGGTCAACATGGTGGGCACCAATCAAATGTAAGTGCCCGCGCAGGTGAGCACGCGCCCACCGGTGCTGATTTTGAAGCGTGCAATGCCGGCGCTGCGGATGGTGTTGACGCCGCCCAAGTCGAGCATGCGCACGCCACGTTCGCGCAGTTCTTCGATGCCGCGCCACAAGATCAGGTTGTGTGCATGCATGTCGCGGCCCGCGTCGCTGGTCCAACCTACTTGGTAGGTGGCGGCTTGGCCGTGGATTAAAAACATCATGCCCGCCACACGGTCGCGCCCTACATCGGCGCGCACCGTCAGCACCGTCTTGCTGGGTTGCTGACGCGAAGGCACATAAATGTCAAAAAATTGCAGCGGCAATCCGTGCAAGCCGCGCTGCTCGCGTTGCTGCATCTCGGCGTCGAGCAGCCATCGGTACTGGCCTGCGTTGGTACCGACACGGTGAACTGTGAGTTCAGACGCTTGTGCCGTACCCAAACGATGACGCCAACGTTTTTCAAGTTGCGCACGCAGTGTGTCCATGGAGGGGGTGATGTCGAGCATGACGGTGCTCATGCCTGTCATGACGCGCCGCCACGCAGGCAAGCCAAGCTCTGGGCCATTTGCCTCATAGGGCGTGAAGGCCACCCAGCGTAAATTTTTCATGGGCACGCTGCGTCGCAGCGCTTGGTAAACGCTTGCTTTGTCGGCAGCACTGAGCGCTTGCAACCACACCGGTCCCAACGAGCACAAGGCCAGGCCCAAGCGTTGACCCATCCAACGGCGCACGATGAATTGGGCCAAGGCGACCGGTGTGCCGTCTTGGGACACGCATGCCCTCAACACACCCACGCCCAAAGTTTTCATACAGGCGCCATAGGCCCAGTCTTGCTGCAAGGGGGCAGCGGCCAAGGCGTGTTGTTCATCCCAAAAGTCGGCGGCCACCGTGTCCCATGCAACCTTCATGTGCCTAAAATCCTTGCTGTCAAAACAAGCGAGCTGACATGCTGAACTTTCTGCGCACGCGTCGAAAAAATCAAACCGTGATGGGCCATCGCTTGGAAGAGCCGCGCCCGACTTTGTGGGCGCTGGGGTGGGGCTTGGTGTATGTGGGATTGCCTGTGTTGGCCGTAGGTCTGGTGCTGGATGCTGTGATCGGTCAAATCACCGGCAGTTGCGCGGGTTTGTGGTGCTGGCTTTAAGGACAGCCCAAAGCATACGTGGTCAATGTTCGGCACCATGGGGCAGCAAGGTCAGTGGAATTGGCTGGAATGATCGCACACGGTCAAGACTTATTGCGCTGGCAGGGTGCAGGGCCCTTGGAATTGCAAGCGCACGTTTTTGCCGCGGTACACAATGTCATTGAAGGCATAGAGCGTGACGGTTTCGCGTTCGATGCGAATTTCTGACATGAACCCTGTGAGCTGGTGCTTGCGTTGCGCACCCAATTGCTTGCCTGAGTTGAGGTTTTTTCCCACAAAGTCTTCGGTGGTCAAACTGCTGGCAATGACTTGGTAGAGCTTAGAGCCATTGGTTTTTAAAAAAATGTTTTTGCCCATGGTCTGAATTTCGACATCGATTTTTTCGCTCGGAATCTTTTGATCGTCTAACGCAGGAATCACACCCTCGACCACACACGGCATTTTGAAGGTCTGCGCCAAGGCCTGGTTCGTGCCGAGCAAGCAGCAGGCAAGCAAAACCCACAGACGGGGTGACATTAGAAACGGTGAGAACAGATTCATCGGTGCTTCCTGTGGTCAATGCGCTGCGCGCGGTAAATGCCAGTATGCCCAGAAAATAAATAGCTACTCACGCATGCCAAGGCAGCAAACACACCTATCTCTGAGCCAAACAACTCCATGGCCATCAGCGTTGAAGCAATCGGGGTGTTGGCTGCTCCAGCAAACACTGCCACAAACCCCACCGCCGCCAACAACGAAAACGGAACATCCAGCCAAGGTGCCATGGCGTTACCCAAGGTGGCTCCGATGTAAAACAAAGGGGTGACCTCACCGCCTTTGAAGCCCGAACCCAACGACAGCACGGTCAACACCATTTTGCCCAACCAGTCCCAAGGTGCCAGAGGTTGATCAAAGGCTTGCACCATCACAGGAATGCCAAGGCCAATGTAGCGGTCGACATCAAGCGCCATCACCACAACCACCAGCACCACACCGCCTAGCATGGGGCGCAGCGGTGGATAGGTGATGTGTTGTTTCATAAAGTGGCTCAAGGCATGGGTGCTGTGCGCAAAGCTTTGGCCCACCAGCCCAAACACGGCACCGGCCAACACCATGGCCAGCAAGCTCCAAGCCGTGACAGCGGGGACAACCGCCAGGGCATAGACCGTATGCTGAACACCCCACAACAATCCGACTTGATCGGCCAACACAGCGGCCGCCACGCAAGGCAACAAGGCGTCGTAGCGCAAACGCCCAATGGCCAGCACCTCCAAACCAAACACCGCACCAGCCACAGGCGTGCCAAACACCGAGGCAAAACCAGCGCTGATGCCAGCCATCAAGATGAGTCGTCTGTCTTCATACTTGAGATGAAACACGCGCGTCAATTGCCCGGCCAAGGCTGCCCCCATTTGCACAGCGGTGCCTTCACGACCGACGGACGCGCCGAACAAATGCGACATGACCGTACCGCCCAAGACCAAAGGTGCCATACGCAGCGGGACTGTTTTTTGAGGGTCGTGAATGACATCGATCAGCAAGTTGTTGCCCGCATCCACCGACTGGCCCCACTTGAGGTAGATCCAACCCACCACGAAGCCAGCCACGGGCAAGCCCCAGATCAAGTAGCGGTGGGTGTTGCGGGTGGAGGTGGCCCAGTCCAGAGACCATAAAAAAAATGCCGAGGCGCTGCCAGCCAACATGGCGACTGCGCATGACAGCAATATCCACTTGAGCAGGTGTGCCCACAGCGTCATCCATTCAGGAGGTTTCAAATTGACCATGCACTGTTGCCCATTTCGTAAACGTCGCTTCAATATTTGACACGCGCTGTCACTTTCAACGTGCGTGGTGCTGCAGGATGAACATGGGTACCGTCCACACCGAGCGATGGTTCGCCGGCCACTCGGGAGGTGTAGTAGTAGCTGATGTCGTTGTTGTGGCGATCGGTCAGGTTGAGAACATCCAGAGATACATCGACATCGCTAGACAGCTGACGGTTCACACGCAAATTGGCCGTGGCACTCGAGGGCGATCTGACCGAGTTGTTTTCGATCAAGGGGGCTGATCCCACATATCGAACCGCCAATGCGCCAGACCATGGTCCTAAATTTTTAACAGCAATGCTAAAACTAGAGACTTTTTGCACTGCATTTGGAATATTGTTTCCCACGGCGTCATTGTCAGAGTACCTTGGATGGGTCCAAGCTAGGTTGGCATCCATCAACAGGTATTCACCTGGCGTCCAGTGGTTACTCCACTCGACGCCTGTTCTGCGACTGGGTCGTCCAGCTTGCGTGTTTCCAGTGTCTCCCACGTAAATCAACTCTGAGTCGAAGTCCAAGCGCCACAAAGCCAGCGTGGTTTGCAAATCAGGAACAAGTTGCGACTTGACGCCAACTTCTTGCCCTCGCGAACTCACCAGCGGGGACACCGAATCAATGGACTGCCCCGTTCGAGGATCTACTTTCGCCGTGGCCCCTCGGGCGTCATTGCTGTGAAAGCCCTTGCCCAGGTTCAAGAAAAACTCTGTTTTATGCCAAGGCCCAGCAATCAAAGACAGCTTAGGGGAAATTTTTGAACCACTGGATGTACCCGAATTCAAGGATTGAGCAGCACTGCCCACTTTGGCATTGAATTGATCAGCGCGAACACCCGCCACAGTTCGAAACCAATTGCTCCAGCCCACCTCGTTTTCGCCGTAGACGCCAACCAGCGTTTGATTGACATCGTCATCACGCACTGTAGATTGAATTTGACGGGATGCAGTATCGAACAGTCCCAGCTTGATCCGGTCTTGTCGCACTTGCAAGCCCAATGTGTTTTGCATTGACAGCTGATCACCAAGATCCGTGATCCATGACCTGAATGCTTTTCCGCCCAGCACAGATCGCTGATCCATTTGGGCAAATTGGTCTGTGGCTCGGTCCAAGCTGTAGGTGAAATTAGAGAACAAATCGAGGCTGTAGGCCACGGCATACCAGTTGACTTGCGTCAACTCATGCCCATTGCTTTGATGCCAGTTACCTGACCAACTGGTGCGCCGAGTTTTCGCGCCATCACTGGCGTCGAGCGTGTCAAAGCGCCCAAAAGGCTGCCCTTGGTAAGTGCCCGTATCGATCAGGCGTTGTGGCACTTGATCGGTCGAGTTCCAACTTGATGAGTAGGCCGACATACTGGTCGACCAGCCCTCTCTAGGGCTGCCACTGCTGAGGATGAACTGCGCGTTGAGTTTGCGCAAGGCTTGCGGCGTTGACCACGGGCCGTTGTTGTTGACACGTTCTAAGGCCGATAACAGCGTGACCCCTTCGCTGACTTCACTTGAACCAGCCACCAATGCGCGCCAGTAGCCGCGTTGTCCAACTGTGACTTCTGAAATAGGACGATCAAGTTTGGATCGATAGACAAAATTCGCGGAACCCGCTGAAGAAAAATCGCCCTCCGAAGCAAAGTATGGTCCTTTGCGATATTCGACGCGACTGACCAACTCAGGAATCAAAAAATTCAGGTCGCTGTAACCCTGTCCATGTGCATGGCTGGGCATATTGACGGGCACACCGTTGACGCTGGTGGCGAAATCGGTTCCGTGGTCAAGGTTCATACCGCGCAAAAAATACTGATTGGCTTTACCGTCCCCGGAATGTTGGGTCACCACCATGCCGGGGATGTATTCCAATATATCTGCCGGTCTTAACACGGCTCTGCTGCGCAATAGCTCAGGCCCCACCACACCCTGACTTGCAGCATCGCTGGTACCAATCGCGTTGTCGTAATGGCCCTTGACATCGACTTCACCAAATGAAGTCGCTCCTCCGGCGTCATGGGCCCAGACTGGCACAGACATCAAACTTATCAGGAGGCGCGTTGCCAAATGCAAACCCTTAAGCACTGGTAATAGATTGAGTTGCGTCATGGACAAGTCATGTTCATGCCAATTTCGATGCGCATTGGGTCACCGCCTCAGGGAACGGAAGGAGGCGTCGCAAAATTCACAAACCCAGATGTGGTGCTAAAGCCCTGAGGGAACTTGATGTTGGAGCGAACACCTTGGGTAGAAATATTGGCGAAATACATATTGCCAGCTTTGTCATACAAGGTTGTGCGCAACTCATCATTGACCGGGTTGGTGTAAGTTGAAAATGAATACAACTGAACCGCACCGTTCAAGGGAGTCAATGGCACTTCCTGAACAACACCCGTCTGCTTGTTGTAGCTCAGCACCATCGCATCGGAATCGATGGGACATCCAAGACTTGGCATACACCCCATTGCGCCCGCCATGGGTTGGCTTGGAAAACCTTCCATGAATACGTAGCTGTCAGTGCTGTATGTGAAAGGAAGGCCTTGCACGCTTTGAGCCAAAGCGGCAGGAGCTTTTGCGGTCGTTGTAAAGATTTTGGTTGTCTGTTCGCAGACAGATTTATCTAAAGGCTTCTTTAAAGTTGAAACTTGAATATGCCGATCAGATGAACTATCCAGAGACCACTTCAAAGACGTGAAATACTTTCCATCTGGATCAAGGATCACATTATTGGTATCAGGGTGAAGGCCATAGCCGTTGCCAATAGTAGTAGGCCCTTGATCTTGAAAGGTGATGAGATTTTTTTGCGTATCAACACTTACCTTGATGAGTAAGTCACCCCCTGCTTCCGGGCAAATACTGCTCGAACCGCTTACTGGATTACCACTTGCGCCACTCGCGACCACATAAAAACTAACGACTCCAGATGCTTCACTCGCCCAAGGCAAGGTTGCCCCGCTAAAGTGCATGGGTGAGAAGCTTGGATACTTGGTCAACACCCAAGCGGCTAAAGGAGAGTTCACAGGATCCATCGTGTAAGAGTCACTGTGTTCGCCGTTACTGCTTGTTGTTGCAGGATTCACAGCAAACAAAGACATGAATGGACTCAATGGATCACCAGCAGGATTGACACGCACAAAATAGTACCTTCGAGTTCCGGTGGCTGGTCCAATATATGGCTTGTCACATCCATTCGGCTCGAAAGAAGTAATGGTCAAGTCTCCATTGGGTAGCATCCAAAAATAACCGTTAAAGAGGTTATTGCCATTGATGGTTGGGATGCCGTTACAACTTCCAGGTGTTGCGCTGTAGAGTAAGTAAGCGATCGAAGCCGTTGGTGTGCTTGAAGAAAAATCAAGCCGCAAATAGCCCATGTACAAACCAGAACCGTTGGTGGTGAAACCAACGGTAAAGTATTTTCCGTCGGGTGTTAATTGTCCTGGCAAGAACCTTTCGTCACCTAAAAAGAAATCGGGACTACCCGTTTTACTGCGATACGTCAAAGGTACATTGATGCATGTGGTTACCCCTGTTTTTTTCGCAATCACCACCAGATCGCAAATGAGGCCGTTACTGTCGTAAATATCTTTGACACTCACCACAATGTATTTGCCGGCGTCTTGCATGGCCAAGATGCAAGCAGGCCGATTGGGCGCGGTTGTCAAACTCAACACATTCCAGCCTTGTGTGTCATTGGCTCCGATCAGGTTCTTGCTACGGTCGCAATTTGACATGGTCGAGGCTTGCGGCAAGGCCGCTTGTGAGCTGGTACTGGCGGTGGTCGTGAAATTAACGGTCGACGAAATCGTCGGTCCGTTCCCTTTGCCATCGGTCGCAGTGAGGAACAACTGATAGCTTGTGTTGGGCTTGAGTCCCGTGATCAATTTGGCATGGTTGGTCGCCAGCTTTGTTTCCGTTTGCGAGCCACGGCTGCTGTTATCACTCCAAGAAATTCCGGATAAAGAAGGTTTGTCTGTCACCCAAGTCACGGTGGCTGACGTGTCTTGAACTTTAACCATCACAGGACCATTGCTGAAAATCGGTGCGGCTTCGCTGTAAGTTTGAAGACTGGACGTACTGCCGATTGCAAGGGTTGGGTCACCGACCGTCATGGTGAGGTTGGAGATATTTGAAATGGTCGGTATCAAGGGTGGAATATCCGAGATCACAGTGAATGTTTGCGTTAAATCGGATGCTGCCGAATACTTTGAATTGCCAGACTGACTCGCCGCCAAGGTGCACTTACCCAAAGTTAATAAAGTCACGGTCGACCCACTGACGGTACAAATGGATGTTGTGGTCGAACTCAATGTCGCGCTCAAGCCCGAACTGGTGCCCAAAGTCACGGTCACCGGAGTTCCTAAAACCCAAGTACTGGGGGCAGACATCGTGATCACTTGCGTGCTCAAGCTTGAGTTGCTGCTCTGCGTTGTCACATTGCTTGAAACCGTGGTGTAACTGGTATCTGGCACATTGACCCAAAACCCAATTGCACCCCCGAGCTTCTTGCTGGTCGAGGTGAAATCTAGGTAACCTTTGTTGCCAATGTATGTCTGCAAAGCACTTCCGCCCTGGGCATCTAAGTTGGGCGCATAGAAATACCACGAGCCTTTCTCAGCATCCCAGGCCCATAAAGTGGTGACGTTGATTGGGATAGATCCCGTGCTCGATGATGCCGGTGCAATACTGACGTTGAATTCAGCTGCGGTCATGGTGTCGCCTATCGCGATCAGATTCCAACCAACTTGAAGTGAATTTGCACCACCTTTTGCAAAGTTGCTTGCTGCAAATTGGGATCCACTTGAAATAGTTGCATTCCATGGCGCAGCAGCGTTGATCCAAAAACCCTCACCTGGATGGATGACCGAGAGACTGTCATAGCCTTTACTCACCGCATATGCCGCACCACCATCTGCTTGGAGAGGCGTGTAAAAAGCCCACCGACTGGCAGAGCTGTCCCATTTCCAAACGGTGGTGACTTTGCTGGCATCGTTGAAAACAGTGGCGACGGCGATAGCACTGCTTTGACCATTGCCGACAAGATTCCATCCCTTGAGGAGCGAAATATCTGCGCGGGCGTATTCCCCAAAAATAATTGCGCACAGAAAAATGAATACGATCTTGTAGTTCAAGCCTATTTTCATTTTTAGCTCCTTGGGAATCTAACTGATGATAGTTTCGAGGACATGGATATTCCGAACTGCCTCGGCAATTACAAAAAGTTTCTAGAGAAGCTATGTTTGACTGTTTGATTGATCAAGGCTTATTGACCCAAAACCCAGTCACAGGCGTGAGTGTCTTGTTGCCAAACGACACATAACCTTTGGTGGTGATGTAGTTGTCAAGCGTGCCGGCATTGAGCAGGCTAGGCGCATAAAACATCCAGTTACCAGCTGCACTGTCCCACGCCCACAATGTGGTGAGGTTGATAGGCACAGTTGTACTTGTTGATGCGCTTGTACTCAAGGCCAAGTTGAAGTTATTCGGCTGTGGGCTGTCACCGACTGCGATCAAGCTCCATCCTTTGGGCAATGCAGCTTTGCCCGAAGTGCCAAACCGAGTCGAGGTTAAACGTGTTGCATCCGGCATACTCAAGTTCACAGGCTGCGCCGCATTGACCCAGTAACCATCTCCCGCTTGGATGGTGGTCAAAACGTCATAGCTTTTATTTTGTGCGTAGGTCGCTAATGCGGTGCTGTTCATGCTGGGTGCATAAAAGGCCCAGGCTGACTTGCTTGCCACCCATTTCCACACCGTGGTGAATAAGCTGCTGTCGCCAAACGCAGAAGCCACATCGAAGCTTTGGTCCATGCCGTTACCTATTAAATTCCAGCCCTTGACCAGCTGAACAGACACAACGCCAAGCGTGGTCGACGTCGTGACGCCGACTTGCGTGGTGGTGACGGACTGACCGGTACTTGATGTGGTCGTTGCCACGATTTTGGTCGTGCTTGTGCTAGTGGATGTCGTGGTAGATGAAGTGGAAGTAGTTGTGGTTGTTGTAGTGGTTGTGGTTGTTGTTACAAGCACTGAATTGCCAGTTATCGCGGCCACTGCGGCAGCGGCATTCATGGGTCCATACCCCCATGAAAAGTTTGGGCTGGGTGGCATCTCCACGTTGGAGGAGAAAGTTGGTAAGTTGGCAGCCTTTGAATATGGATTGCTTTGAACTTGGGAGAACAAGTATTGCTTCGCAAGTTCAGGGGTTAACTTGGGATTGGCTTGCAGCATCAAGGCAACAGCACCCGTCACATGAGGAGCCGCCATGCTGGTACCCGTCATCGCAACATGGACGCCATCTGCCTCTGTGTCATCTGGCTTTGGCGTCTTCGCACTGGACTTGGAAAGAGCAGAGGTAATGTAGGCGCCAGGCGCTGCAATGTCGGGCTTCATCACCGGATTTCTGCACTCATAGGCGTTCTTAGCACCATCGGTTGTGGATTCACTGATGTATTTGCTGTTAGCGCTGCATACACGGCGGGGGCCATTGCTGCTGAAACTTGACAAATCACCAATTGCACCAATTTCAAAACCGACAAGCCCTTGGATCGATTCCCACTCATCTTTTGTGTTGATGGCAGACACAGTGATGGCGCGTCTTGCGCTTCCTGTGTCGGTGATGATGCCGCCAGTCTTGGCTGGCTTGAAGTTTTCGGTGAAGACTGCGCCTTGTGAATCCTCACCTGAGATGATGCTCAATTTCTCACCGGCAGCAGAGATGCCATCTGCACGTAGATTCAACACCCAGCCGCCATCGGTGAGTGTGTTTGAGGTGCCATTGCTCAGATTGATGACGTATTGACGGTCTCCATTGGTCGCACTCGGCGGTGTAGAGCTGACCTCGACTTTTCCGCAACCTGGCGCATCAAAATCTGCAAGCACATTGGGCTCCATTGCATTGGCGTTTGGGGCAACCGTCCAATCAGTGGTTTTGGCATTGCTGGGGCAAACCAACTGAATGGCATAACGGTTGTCACCATTGCTCCAAAACTCCAGCTTTTCTGCAGTTCGACCGGCTGGAACCTGGAAGGTGACGCCGACCGTTTGACCCTGAGTCATCGATGCAAGCTCGGTTCGAATGGGCGCATCCCCCTCGTTGCCAGCGGCGGCGACCACAATGACACCAGGCCCAGAAATATTGTCAATGACCCGCTCCGTACTGCCTGTGCCATCTCGGTTGCTGAAGTAAGTCCCCAAGCTCATGTTGATGACCAAAGGTCTGTTGAGCTCAAGAGCAACAGATTTCATCCATGCAATGGCATCTAAAAATGGGTCGGCATCGCTGGAGTTCGCAGCTGAATCAAGCGCATTGGCGATCAGCAGACCTGCTTCAGGAGCCATGCCGGCGAATCGTCCAGCGGCTTTGCCGTTGCCGGTCGCTCCGCCATTGCCTGCCGCAATGCCTGCCACATGGGTGCCATGCATCCCCGTGTCGGTAGGGTTGCAAACATTTGCAGCACTTGACTTCAAGGCAGCATTGATCGCCACCGAATCACATTCGGCGCCGTAGAGCGGGCTACCGTCTGAGCCTTTGGGTGGCGTCCCACCCGTGACAACACGTTGATTCCAGAGACGAACGATGCGCGTATCGCCCGTTGAACCCCTGAAATCAAAGTGACTGATGTCAATGCCTGTGTCTATCACGCCGACCAAGACGTTTTTGCCTGTCAATCCACTCCAGCCCTGGGATAAAGACCCGGTGCGAAGCGTATCGGCTTTGGTATAGGGCACGCTCTTGTCTAGCCGTGCCACAGGACGTCTGGGGGACTCCATGCGGTGCACATTGGGTAGGGCAGAGATGGCGGCCAACTGGCTGAGCGGCACATTGACGGTGGCAACATCGCCAAATACCGAACGAACTTGCACACCTCGAGCGCGCATTTCATCCAAGGCATTGCCTGTGAAGTGCACCGTGACCACCAAGCTGGTATCGCTCTGAGACTCCACACCACGAGCCAGAGGGCTGACTTTAGACAGCGAATAACGGTGAAGCTGTGCGCCAAGCTGAGCATCTAGTTTTCTTGCATCTGCATAGGCGGCACCGCAGACCAATCCAAGCATCAGAAAAAGAAAACGAATTGGCATGTTCTGCTTCATGGGTCGAAGGTTCTGAATTTAAAAGTTAAATTCTACTTTTTTACAACCCAAGCCCGAGGCGCACAAGCTGCACAAGCATGTCAACCAAGCAACTGACCGTCGGATGGTGGATCGATGAGGCTATAGAAATGAAAAACGCCCCGTGAGGGGCGTCTTTTCTTGATGCTTGGCGGAGAAGGAGGGATTCGAACCCTCGGTAGGGTCGCCCCTACGCTTGATTTCGAGTCAAGTACATTCGACCACTCTGCCACTTCTCCTGATTCGGTGTCGTCTGTCGAAGGGGCAATTCTAGCAGGGCATCAACTGCGCAACTCCGAGATGCCCCCCATGTAGGGGCGCAGCGCCTCGGGCACGCGAATGCTGCCATCGGCTTGTTGGTGATTTTCCAGCACCGCCACCAAGGTGCGGCCCACGGCCAAGCCAGAGCCGTTCAAGGTGTGGACCAATTCATTTTTTCCTTGGGCATTTTTGAAACGCGCTTGCAAACGACGGGACTGGAAGGTTTCGCAGTTGGACACCGAGCTGATTTCGCGGTAAGTGTTTTGCGCTGGCAACCAGACCTCGAGGTCATGGGTTTTGCTGGCACCAAAGCCCATATCGCCGGTGCACAGTGCCATCACACGATAGGGCAAGCCGAGTTTTTGCAAAATAGCCTCAGCGTGACGTGTCATATCGTCGAGGGCCGCGTAGCTGTGGTCGGGATGGACGATTTGCACCATCTCCACTTTGTCGAATTGGTGCTGACGAATTAGGCCACGGGTATCGCGCCCTGCGCTGCCAGCTTCGGAGCGAAAGCACGGTGTGTGTGCGGTCAGCTTGATAGGCAACTCACTCTCGGCCAGGATGACGTCGCGCACAAAGTTGGTCAAAGGCACTTCGCTGGTGGGAATCAAGTACAGTGCAGTGTTTTCGCCACTGGCTTCACCGTCTTGCCCACCTTTTTTGGCAGCAAACAAGTCTTCTTCAAACTTGGGCAACTGGCCTGTGCCTTTGAGGGTTTCGGCGTTGACGATGTAGGGGGTGTAGCACTCGGTATAGCCATGTTCTTGGGTTTGCACGTCCAACATGAACTGCGCCAAGGCACGGTGCAAACGGGCAATCGGCCCTTTCATGACGGTGAAACGCGAACCAGACAGCTTGACGCCCATTTCAAAGTCCAGACCCAGCGGTTCACCTAAATCCACGTGGTCTTTGGGCGCAAACCCCAAGGCGGTGGGTTCGGTGCCTGTGGGGCTCCAGCGACGCAGCTCCACATTGCCATGCTCGTCAGTGCCCACAGGCACGCTGTCGTGCGGCAGGTTGGGTACGGCCAGCAACAAGGTTTGCAATTCGGCTTGCAAGGCGTCCAGGCGCACGGCTGAGCTGTCGAGTTCGGCTTTGAGGTCAGCCACTTGCGCCATCACCGCGTCAGCGTTTTCGCCTTTGGCTTTGAGCTGACCTATGTGTTTGGACAAGCTGTTGCGACTGGACTGTAATTCCTCGGTGCGAGTTTGCAGCGTCTTGCGCTCGTTTTCGAGCGCTTGGTAGGCTGCCACATTCAGGAAAGCTTGTGGGTTTTTGCGGGTTTCGAGCCGGGCGATGACGCTTGGTAAATCGCGGCGAAGCAGGGTGATGTCTAGCATCCCGCCATTGTAGTGAGGCCTACTTCAAGCCTTTGGGCAGTGGAAACTTGATGGTTTCTTGTACACCATCGAGCGAACGCACCGACAGTGCGCCAAAGGCACGCAGACGGGCAATGACTTGTTGCACCAAGATGTCAGGTGCCGATGCGCCTGCGGTCAAACCGATGTGGGTCTTGCCCGCCAACCACTCTTGTTGCAGCTCTCCAGCGTTGTCGACCATGTGGCTTTCACAGCCGTAGCGTTGCGCCACATCGCGCAAGCGGTTGCTGTTGGAGCTGGTGGGGCTGCCGACCACAATGACCAGATCGACCTGTGCACTCAAGAGTTTGACGGCATCTTGGCGATTTTGCGTGGCATAGCAAATGTCTTGCTGCTTGGGTTGGCGCACGTTGGGAAAGCGCGCCATCACGGCACGGGTGATGTCGGCCGCATCGTCCACACTCAAGGTGGTTTGGGTCACCACGGCCAAACGCTTGGTTTGCTCGGGACTGACGCGGGCCACATCGGCCAGGTCTTCCACCAAATAGATGCCGCGGCTCAACTGGCCCATGGTGCCTTCAACTTCAGGGTGGCCTTTGTGGCCAATCATGATGAGTTCATAGCCTTCTTGGTGGAGCTTGGCCACTTCGACATGCACCTTGGTCACCAGCGGACAGGTGGCATCAAACACGCGAAAGCCACGTCGTTCGGCCTCTTGCTCGACCGACTTGGGCACGCCGTGGGCGCTGAACACCAGGGTGGCACCGGCTGGCACCTGGCTCAAGTCTTCGATGAAGATGGCGCCGCGCTGCTTGAGGTCTTCCACCACAAAAGTGTTGTGCACAATTTCATGGCGCACGTAAACCGGAGAACCAAATTTTTGCAACGCACGCTCGACGATTTCGATGGCGCGATCTACGCCCGCACAAAAGCCGCGTGGCTCGGCCAACACAATGTCTTGCAGTGTGCTCATAGGATGCCGATGACGTGCACTTCAAACGTCACAGGCTGACCAGCCAGCGGGTGGTTGAAGTCAAACAACACCGCGTCGTCGCTGACTTTTTGTACGACCCCCGCAAACGAGCCTTCACCGTTGGGCGCTGGAAACTGCACCACATCGCCCACTGCGTATTGCTCGTGCGGATCGCCAAACTCTTTAAGTAGGCTTTTGCTGACCCACTGCTGCATCTCGGGGTTGCGCTCGCCAAATGCCTCTCCAGCTGCCAGTTCAAAGGTGGTGCGAACGCCCTCGGCCAAGCCCATCAGGCGCTGCTCCACCGCCGGTGACAACTCGCCCGAACCGAGCGACAAGGTGGCGGGCTTTTCAGTGAAGGTGTTGATGACATCGCCCTGCGGTCCAGAAAGCCGGTAGTGCAAAGTTAAAAACGAGCCGGGGCCGATGGTAGGGTGGTCAAAGGATGGGGGGGCAGACATCTGTCCATTGTAGAAACCTCCCGCATCACACCAGGAGATGTGTTTGATGAACGATTCGATACACATGCGTGACCTGCCGTTGGCTATGCGTCCACGCGAGAAATTGCTCGCCCAAGGCCCATCTGCTTTGACAGATGCCGAGTTACTGGCTCTGTTATTGCGCACCGGCATTGCAGGCAAGAGCGTGCTGGCACTTTCGCAAGAGTTGTTGACGCATTTCAATGGGTTTGCCGGGCTCATCCATGCCAGCGCCACCGACCTGAAAGCGTGCAAAGGCATGGGCGGCACGGCCAAACGGGCCCAACTGGTGGCGGTGCTTGAAATTGCCCGGCGTGCCTTGACGCAACAATTGAGCGAAACCACCGTCATGAATTCACCTCAAGCGGTGAAACAATACCTGCAACTTGAATTGGCCCAACTCAATCACGAGGTGTTCGCTGTGTTGTTTTTAGATGCGCACAACCGCTTGTTGTCTTTCCAGCCCATGTTTCGTGGTTCGCTGTCGCAAACCATGGTGTATCCACGCGAGGTGGCCAAGACCGCGCTGGCCCTCGGAGCCGATGGTGTGGTCTTGGCCCACAACCATCCGGGCGGCACCGTCAAACCGTCACAAGCCGATTTGCACCTCACGCGTACCTTGCGCGAGGCGCTGGCTTTGGTGGATGTGGCGGTACGCGACCACATCATCGTGGCACAAGGGCAGTACCTTTCGATGGCAGAAGAGGGCTTGTTGTGAAATCCAAATCCTTGCAAGACTTGGGCGCGATTCGCAAAAAAGTCAGCGATGCCGCACAAGCCGCCGCGGCAGCTGAGCAGGCACGCCGAGAAGCTGAGCAACGTGCGGAAGCTGAACGCAACCTGTTTGTGCGCGCCGTGGGGGCTGTGCGACCGCTGCCGGTCAAAGAACGGGTGCACATCACGCCGCACCGTGCTTCGCCACGCCCCTTGCAACAAGACCTGGACGACCAAGCGGCCTTGTTGGAGAGCATGAGCGACGAGTTTGATGTGAGCACGTTGCTGGATGTGGATGACCAACTCAGTTTCAGACGTCTGGGCATTGGCACCGACGTCACCCGCAAACTGCGCAAAGGCGAGTGGAGCATTCAGGGCCAACTTGATTTGCACGGGCTGCGCAGCGACGAGGCACGCACCGCGCTGGGCCAGTTCATTCGCGACGCCAAGCGCATGGGCTGGCGTTGCTTACGGGTGGTGCATGGCAAGGGCTTGGGCTCGCCGGGAAAGGAGCCGGTTCTCAAAGCCAAAGTTCAGCGCTGGTTGGTACAAAAAAACGAGGTGTTGGCCTTTGTGCAGGCCAAACCTTCAGACGGCGGCGCTGGTGCGCTGGTGGTGTTGCTTGCTCCTGGCAACGCTTGAACACAACGCAAGGCGCTTGGGTGCGACACCTCAGCTGCCCAAGTTTTTGACAACTGCCTCATGCACCAGCACCAACGCACAGGCAGCAGATCAGGCCGATTGGTTACGCATCCAGTCGGCAGTTTGAAAGAAGCTGTTTTTCAGGCGCTCACGCAAGTCAGCAGGCACGCCCGTCTCTCCCATGGCTTGGTCCATGCACGCCAACCATTGATCGCGCTCTAGGATGCCAATGACAAACGGCATGTGACGCATGCGCAGACGGGGGTGGCCGTGTTTTTCAATGTAGTGATTGGGGCCGCCCAACCAGCCGCACAAAAACATGTACAAACGCTCGCGTGCATTGGTCAAGTCAGGCCCATGCGCTGCTCGCAAAGCGGTGTAGCTGGACTCTAAATCCATCAGGTCGTAAAAGCGTTCGGTCAGTGCTTTGACGCGGTCTTCTCCACCGATCCATGCGAACGGCGTGTTGAGTGGGTCGAGGGGGGCATCGTCATCGGCTTGCATGGCTGTATTGTCTGCGCACTCACAGCGTGGCTTGTCGCAGGGTCTGCACCACCGGTCGGCGCAACACATCACGCAAGCCCCACCAGCCCGCAGCCAGCGCAAGCAAAGCACCCGATGCAGCGCCCAGGAGTGGAACCCACGGGCTGGGGTTCCACTGAAACTCGAAGGCAAAACGCGCCAAGCCCCAACCTAAACCCATGGCGACACAAGCCGCTAAAAATCCCGCCAAGGCACCCACACCGGCCAATTCGGCACGTTGCACCTGTGCCAGCAATTGGTTGGACGCACCCAAGGCGCGCAGGACCGCATACTCGCGGGCGCGTTCTTCACGCGTGGCAGTGACGGCAGCAAACAACACCACCAAGCCTGCAGCGAGGGTGAACAAAAACAAAAACTCTACCGCGCGCACTACTTGGTCCAGCACGCCTTGAACTTGGTTCAAGGTTGCGCCCATGTCCACATTCGTCACGTTGGGAAAGCGACGCACCAGTTGGTTGTCAAAACTTGCACGGGGGTTGTCATTGGGCAGCCAGACAGGCGCACGAAATGATGCGATGTAAGTCAAAGGCACATCGGCCATGCGACTGACCGGATACATGACAAAGAAATTAGCGCGCATCGACGTCCAGTCAACGCGTCGGATGGAGGTGATGCGTGCTTCGTGCAACACACCCGCCATGTCAAAGCGCAGCACATCACCCAATTTCAAGCCAAGTGTTTTGGCAATGCCTTCTTCCACACTCATGGCATCGACTTCCTCTGGCACCCAGGCTCCTGCCACGATGGTGTTGTGCGCAGGTGCACTGGGACTGTAGGACAGGTTGAACTCGCGATCGACCAAACGCTGCGCGCGCTCCTCTTTGTAGTGTTCGGGCAAGACGCCTTGTTGGTTGATGGCCAACAATCGACCGCGCACCATCGGGTACCAGTCGAACTTGGTGACACCCGCATCGCGCAAGTTTTGTAAAAACGCCTCCGCTTGGGTGGGCTGGATGTTGATGACAAAGCGGTTGGGAGCATCGACGGGGGTGGCGTTGCGCCAGCTGTTGACCAAATCGGTTCGCAGCAACACCAACAAGGCCAAGGCCAACAAGCCCACGGCCAAAGCACTGACCTGCACCATGGCGTAAAGAGGCCGGGCGCTGATTTGTCGTGTGGCCAACATCAGCCAAGGAGGCGCACTGCCTTCGCGCACATTTCGCCGCAGCAACCATACGGCCAACCACGCCATCCCGGCAAACACAGCCACTGCACCTGCAAAGCCGCCCACCACCATCAGGCCAAGTTTGAGGTCGCGACTGACCGCCACCAACAACACGCCAAAACCCAACAGACCCAAGGCCCACACAGACAGCGTGGTGGCCTTGAGCTGCCCCACGTCCCGACGCATGACACGCAGGGCTGGCACACTGGCGAGTTGCAGCACCGGTGGCAAGCCAAAGGCCAACAGCAAGGTCAAGCCCGTGCCCAAACCGTAGACCACCGGCCACACACTGGTGGCTGGCAAAGCGGTATCCACCAAACCTGTGAGTAAGCGCACAAACAGCAGGTGAACGCCATAGCCCAAGACCAAGCCCATGGCGCTGGCGAACGCACCGACCCAAACAAACTCAGCGCTGTAAGACAAAGCAATGTTTTTTTGACTTTGGCCCAAAACGCGCAGCATGGCGCAGTCGTCTAAATGGCGCGCAGCAAAAGCGCGTGCGGACAAGGCCACCGCCACCGCACTGAGCAAGGCAGCCAACAAGGCCACCAAATTCAAAAACTTGGCCGCACGGTCAAGGGTTTGCCGCATTTCTGGGCGTCCCGCTTCGAGAGACTCTACACGCACGCCGCGCACCTCAGGCTTTTTGGATTCCAGCGTGGCCCAGTCGGTGAAGCGCTGAACAACGGCCACAGGTCCTACCACCGCAAAACGCCAAGTGATTCGACTGGCTGGTTGCACCAAGGCGGTGGCGGACAAGTCGGCGCTGTTCATCAGCACACGCGGTGCAAAACTCATGAAGCCTGCACCGCGATCGGGTTCTTGCACCAATACGCGTGTGATGCGCAGGCTGCTGTTGCCCAGCATCAAACGGTCTTGGGTGTTGAGGCCCAAGGCTTCCAAGACGCCCGCCTCCGCCCACACCTCGCCTGGAGACGGAATGTCTTTGGCGATGGCGACATCCGCACTGACAACTCGGGTGCTGCCAGCCATCGCGCCCTGCGACAAAACTGCTTGGGCTTGTGACAGGCTGGGGCTGACCTTAAGTTGGCCACGCAAAGGGTAGCCCGTCTCTACGGCCTTGAGAGCCACCAAACGGCTCTCACCCCCTTGTGCTTGCGCGGCGCGCGCCATGGTTGGAAAACTCAGCGTGGTAACGCCCTGCAAGCCTATGCCGCGTGCATAGGTGATGATGTGCGTGGGTGTGGGCATGTCGCTCACGACGACGACATCGCCACCTAACAACTGACCCGCGTCACGCTGCAAGCCCGCGTTCATGCGGTCGGACAAAAAGCTGACCGAGCTCAGCGCTGCAACGCCCAAAGCCACCGCCACCATCAACAAGCGCAACTCACCAGCACGGGCATCACGCCACAGATTACGCCAAGCCATCGACCACCACGCGCCGCTGTGTGTCATACCAATGCGGGTCATGCGCTCACTCCACGCTGCGCCAGTGTGGGGTCTAACTGCACACGATGCGTAGCGGTGTACACCAAGAAGTGCTTGTTGGTGGCACGACCCAAGGTGCACAAGCCTAAACGCTCGGCCAAGTCGTAGCCCATTTGCGTGATGCCACTGCGCGAGATCACCACGGGCACCCCCATTTGGGCCGACTTCATCACCATCTCGCTGGTCAAGCGACCCGTGGTGTAAAAGCTCGACGC
>CANFYL010000024.1 GCA_947451285.1 Comamonadaceae bacterium | reverse complement strand
GTGCTGTGTGTGATGCCGCTGTTTCACTCGTATGCCATGGCCATGGGGCTTTTTTTGTGCGGCTATTCAGGCAGCACCTTGGTTGTTTTGCCGTCCTACCACCCAGAGCGGGTGCTGCACACCATCGAGGCCGAGCGCATCACGATTTTTCCAGGCAGCCCCACCCTCTTCACCGGCTTGATGGCGTGCGAGTTGTTTGAGCGCACCCATTGGGACAGCGTGCACACCTGTTACTCGGGATCGGCTGCTTTGCAAGCTGAAACCATGCGACGCTGGCAGCAAGCCACCCAGGCCCCCATCTATGAAGGCTATGGTCAGACCGAGGCCGGCCCCGTGCTCACCTTCAACCCAGCCGCTGGCCCGGTCAAAATTGCGTCGGTGGGCATTCCTGTGCCAGACACCGAGGTGCAAGTGGTCGATCTAGAGACCGGCCTGCAAGTGCTGGCCGCAGGCGAGCAAGGCGAAATACGCGCACGTGGCCCGCAAGTGATGAGCGGCTATCACGGCTTGGCGCAAGAAAATGCCCTGACCTTGCGTGATGGTTGGCTCTACACCGGTGACATTGGCGAGTTCGACCACGATGGGTATTTGTTTATCCGTGATCGTAAAAAAGACATGGTCATCGTCAGCGGCTTCAACGTGTACCCGCGCGAAGTTGAAGAGGTGTTGTTCACCCACCCAGAAGTCCAAGATGCGGCGGTGATTGGCCAAAACGATGCCTACCGAGGTGAGGTGCTGCGCGCCTTTGTGCTGATGCGCCAAGGCGCCGTCTTTGATGCGAAAAATATCCAAGACCATTGCGCCCTGCATTTGGCGCGCTACAAAATTCCAAGCCACATTGAACAGTGCACCGCACTCCCCAAAACATCAGTCAACAAAACCGACAAAAAAGTTTTGAAAGCCCTCTACAGTTAGGAGAAAAATAATGCGCAACAACGCTTTTCACTCAACATACCTCCAAGACAAAGTCGGGCACGCCACCATCAGCCCAGATACACCCTGCGTAGCGGGTGAGTTTGCGTCATTCACGCTGACTTATACCGCCGGGTACTTCGGCATCGACGACACGGGCAGTTTGAAGATCGTGCACCGCTTTGCCAGCGACATGGGAAAGATGCAGTTCACCGATCCCAAGGGCTGGAACTATGTCAGTGCACAAGCCAGCAACGGCGCCCTGCTTGAATTGCGCTACGACCAAAAAGGAAACATCCGTCCATGGGATAAAACACTGGTCATTCGCGTGCAATTGGGATTTCTGCGCGAGGGCGATCAAATCGTCGTGCGCATCGGCGATCAACGCCAAGGATCGCCAGGCATACGCGTGCAAACATTCGCCGAGCCAACTTTTGAGTTCAAGGTGCTGGCTGATGCGTTTGCAACCTACAACTATGTGGAATTACCCCATCAACCGTCTATTTGCATTGTGGCTGGGCCCCCTGTTTTGTACAAAGCCGTCCTCCCGACGGAACGCAACCCAGGCGAGACTTTCAAGCTTGGATTCAAAGCCGAAGACCGCTGGGGCAACCCGACACAGCAACTGGCAGGTCGTTTCTTTTTAGAGGCTTCGATCCCCACACTGGGATTACCAGAGTTCATCGATCTGCACCAAGGCCCCAGAGCGCACACCTTGCAAGGTCTCAGCGTTGCACAAGTTGGCGAGTTGGTCGTGACCGTGAAAGATGCCAGTGGAAGAATAATTTGTCGATCTAACCCATTGCGAATCACATCTCAGCTCAAGCTCTACCCTTTCTGGGCTGATTTGCATGGACAGTCGGAGGAAACCATTGGCACCAACAGTGCGACAGAGCTGATTGAATTTGCCAAAGACATTGCGTTCTTGGACGTCATGAGTCACCAAGGCAATGACTTTCAAATCACCACCCCGTTTTGGAATGAACTCAACCGCCTCACAGCGCAATTCAACCAAGATGGTGAATTCATCATCTTTCCGGGCTATGAATGGTCAGGCAACACGGGCCTCGGGGGTGACCGCAATGTGATGTTCATGCATGAGGGACGACAAATTCACCGCTCGCACCATGCCTTGGTTGAAGACATGAGCGATGTGGACACAGATGCCAACAGCGCATTGGATTTGTTCAAAGCCTTAGAGGAAGAAGACTGTGTCGTTTTTGCCCACATTGGTGGCCGGTATGCTGACATCAAGATCGCCCATGACGGCAAGATCGAGCGATCTGTCGAAGTCCACTCAGATTGGGGGACTTTTGAATGGCTTCTGGAAGATGCATTTGATCAAGGCTACCGAGTCGGCATATTGGCCAACTCAGATGGGCACAAGGGACGTCATGGTGCCAGCCATCCAGGCGCATCGTTATTTGGCGCCTATGGCGGGCTGTCTTGCTTATTAGCCAAAGATCTCACGCGCGCCTCCATCTTTGAGGCCTTGCGGCAGAGACACCACTACGCAACCACTGGAACACGTGCATATCTCTCCACACAAGTAAGGTTTCACGCTCCGGCTGACTTGTACAACGACGACCCCCATATGGGCGGAAAGGTCACGGCAAGCGTGCAAGAAGCCATGATGGGCGATATCGTGTGTTGCAGCGACGACACGGTGGATTTTGAAATTGACGTTTCAGCCGGCGCGCCGATTGAGCGCATTGAAATTCGCAACCGCACGCAGGTCATTGAAACCTGGCGACCATATGCGCAAGAAGAGTTGGGCAGCCGAATTCGCATCATTTGGGAAGGTTCTGAGTACCGGGGTCGCGGAAGGCAAACTGTATGGGATGGTGAAGCGACTTTCATCGACAATGAAGTTACCTCTTTTGAGTCCATCAACATGTGGAACTTAGACAAGCAAATTCAGCAAATAGACAAGAACAAGCTGACATGGAAGGCATTGACCACGGGCGGATTTGGCGGTGCTGACATCACCTTGAAAAACAAGTCATCCGGCCAACTCCACCTCAAAACGCCACTCTTTGATCGAACGATTGACATCAAAGACATTGGCTTGCAAGACTTGGTGCTGCCCACTGGCGGAGGCATCAAACGACAAGCCAGAGTTTTCAGGCTGCCAGATGAAAATCAAACGTACCAAGCCAAAATAAAACGTCGCATTCAAAGAAACAGAACCCAAGAAGATGCCTTGTTTGTTTGCATCACTTTGGAAGACGGGCATTTCATTTGGTCTAGCCCGACCTATTTGTTGAACGACTGATTGATCCACCTTCACGAGGTATCCCTGATGTTTAAATTTTTACAATCTGCTGCGCTTTGTTTTGTACTTTTGGCAACCAGCGTTTCAAGCACAGCGCAAACTTACCCTTCAAGACCAATCAAATTTTTGGTGCCCTTGGCAGCGGGCAGCACAGCCGACATCCTCTCGCGAACCATTGGAGCGGAATTAGCCAAAGAGTTGGGGCAACCGGTCGTGGTGGAAAACAAACCGGGCGCAGGCGGCACCATCGCCATGGCCGAACTGGCCAGAGCGACTCCCGATGGCTACACCATTGCCTTTGCATCCCAAGGCACCTTGGTCTTTAACTTGTCGCTTTATGCAAAACCCGGCTATGACTCGCTGAAAGATTTTTCACCCATAGCATTGGCGGGCGGGGTCTCGAATGTGATGGTTGTGCCTCCCAACAGCCCCATCAAATCCCCCTCTGAATTTGTGGCAGCAGCCAAAGCCAAGCCGGGTATGACCTTTTCTTCTGGCGGCAGCGGAACCAGCCATCATTTGTCCGGGGTTTTATTCAGCCAACTCACCCACACACAGTTGCAGCACATTCCCTACAAGGGCGCACCACAGGGCATCTTGGCTGTCATGACAGGCGAAGTAGACGTCGGATTTTTCAATACACCCACAGTGATCAACCAAATCAAAGAAAATAAATTGAAAGGCTTAGGCGTCACCAGCTTAGAACGCTCAGGGCTGTTGCCTCAACTGCCTACCTTAGACGCCAGTGGCATCAAAACTTACGAGGTCAACACCTGGTTTGGTTTTGTCGCGCCTGCTGGGACACCCCCTGACATCGTGGCCAAATTGCACACGCAAATTGTCAAAATCTTCGCTCTGCCGCACATACGCGAAAAACTTGCGTCGCAAGGCTTTGACATTGCAGCGCAGCAGTCACCTGCCGCTTTTTGGCAAATACTCAAAGATGATTTGGCTAAATGGCCTGCCATCATCAAGGCTTCCGGCGCGACCGTGGATTGATCTTCGCCTAGGCAATGCTCCGCTCAACGCTGATTGGGTTGCCCAGTCCGAGACGCTGGTACGCATTGCTTTTAAGCTGCGTCGACAACTCTTGCGCATAGCGCTGCAACAGATCAATCTGGGAGGGTAACGGTGGATCTGGAATTTCTTGCACCGAACCCACAATGCCCAATGCACCGGCGAGCACATGGTCATCGCGAAAGATAGGGACGACCACCGTGTTGATGCCCACCATCATTTCACCTGCGGCATAGTCATACATCCGTTCGCGGATATGAGGCAAACGGTCAAGCACCGCTTGTCTATCGGTCAAGGAATGGTGGGTCTCTGCAATCAGCGTCTGCGACAACAGGTTCTGCTGCGTCTGCTCTGAGGAGTAGGCCAGCATCAAACGGCCAAAGGCCGAGCAATGCGGCAATGGTCGGTTGCCGGGTTTGACTGAGATGCAAATCCTGGCGTAGATGTTGTCCGAGGTAGCGATGACCATGGGCTGGTCGTTGATGGGAATGGCCAGCACAGCGGTTTGTCGCAACTCGTCGCGCAACTTCACCAAATAAGGCTCAGCGCGGTAACGCAAATCAAATTGCGCCCCAGCAGCTTCGCCCAGCTGAAACAAACGCCAGCCCAGCCGATAACGCTCGGTGGCATGTTCTTGCTCGACCATGCCCATTTCTTTCAGGGTGGCCAAATGGCGATGGATACGTGGCTTGGTCTCCCCCATCAGATCGGCCAACTCGGTGATGCGCATGGCGCGTCGGGCCAGCGCCATTTCGTTGAGCATGCGCATTGCCACCTTCACGGCTTCCACCGAGTTCGGCTTGCGTGATGTGGGCACGGCCTCGACTTTGACTACTTTTAGTTTCTTTTTTGGGGCTGCGGGCATGGGGTGGGTCTCGCTCTGTCCATGGGGGCTCAACAACGAAAAATACTTGTCTCTGTCGGCATTATTCCATGATAGAGTCGCCAGACGAAACTAAGTTACGCCTAGCGTAAAAACTCAGTCAAGACAAAAAACGCTTTGTCTTTGTCAATAGGGTCTCACCTTTCAAGCGACTCGAACATGATTGCTTTTGATCTGCTCACTGGATTTTTGGGAAGTGGCAAAACCACGCTTCTCAACAGTTTCCTTCGGCTGCAAGCCGGTGCAGACACGGCCGTCATCGTCAATGAGTTCGGTGCCATTGGCTTGGACCAACTGCTCTACCAAGAGTTTTCGCAAGACGTCTATTTGCTCGACAACGGCTGTCTGTGCTGCACCGTCACCCACTCGCTGCGCGAGACCCTGCTGGAAATCAAAAACGTGGCCGCCCGCTTGGGACGCCCGCCCCTGCGCCGCGTGGTGATTGAAACCACGGGCTTGGCCGATCCCATGCCGGTGTTGCATGCGCTCTTGGGCGACAAAACCCTGATGCAGCACTTTCGCCTCGGCCAAGTCGTCACCACCGTGGATGCGGTGCAAGGTGCCCAACAGTTGGCACACCATGCCGAGTCACGTCGGCAAGCCAGCGTGGCCGAACACTTGGTCATCACCAAAACCGACATGGCAGAACCCGCTCAGTTGCAGGCACTGCGCACACAACTCAAGCACATCAACCCCTTGGCCCAAGTCACCGAGTCGGTGGCGGGTGCAGCGGCTTTGTCGATCTTCAGCTCAGCCGTTGACGCACACCCCTTGCGGTTGTTGCCACACGCGGGCTTCAGCGACCACGCGCACAGCCATGCCGCCCATGCGCATGCCAGCGACGTGGGCACGTGGAGTGTGTTCACCGACGTGCGCCCCACCTGGGTGGGCATCTCGGCTTGGTGGCATTTGCTGGTGCAGCACTTTGGTGACCAGTTGCTGCGCTGCAAAGGCTTGCTGCCCATGAACGATGTGCACCCCGTGGTGTTGATCCAAGGCGTGGGCAAGGTCTTTCACTCCCCCACCTACTTGGCCCAATGGCCCGACAGCGATCCACGTGGCCGCATTGTGTGCATTGGCACCGGGCTCGACCCCGCTTGGTTGCAAGCGAGCTTGCGAGCGCTGGCGCTCACCGAAGCCTCGTGCCGCCCGCGCAATTTGTTGGAATTGAACGCATGTTTTTAACCAGAGACGCCCATGAATACCGCTGAATTCGTCCTGCGTGGCGGCACCTTGGTCAATGCCACCACAGACGGCACGCCCACAGACTTGCTGATCCGAGATGGAAAAATTGCCGCCCACTTGGCGCCAGGCACTCCGGTCGACGCCTCCATCCCGGTGCAATCGGCCCAAGGTCTGCATGTGTTTCCGGGTTTGATCGATGCCCATGTGCATTTCGGCTTTGGCGAAAAGATCACCGAGTACGAAACCGAGACCATCTACGCGGCGCAAGGTGGCTTCACCACGGTGCTGGGTTACTTCTTGAACAACGAGGCCTACGCCGATGTGTTCAAGCGCGAGCAAGACTACGCCAAGACCCGCGCCTACATTGACTATGCGTTTCACTTCAGCACCGCCAACGAGCAGCACATCCACGAACTGGCCGATTACGTCAAAACCTATGGCGTGACCTCGTTCAAGTACTTCATGAACTTCAAAGGTGAAGAGGGCCGCTATTTGGGGTTGGATGGCACCGATGACGGCTACCTGTTTGATTTGCTGTCCAAAGCCGCCAGCATTGGCGACGTCAAGGTGGTCTGTCACACCGAGAACATTGAAATCGTCAACCGCATCCGAAGCCGCATCCAAGCCAGTGGTGGCTCGACGCTGAAAGACTGGGCGATGGCCAAACCGGCCTTCACCGAGGCCGAGAGTTCGGTGCGTGCGATGTATTTCGCCGAACACTTGGGCGCGCAAATCTACATCCCCCACATCAGCACCCGCATGGCCTTGGATGAGGTGCGCAAATGGCGCACCCGCTACGACAAGGTGTTTGTGGAAACCTGTCCGCACTACCTCACGCACACCGAAGACTCGGATCTGGGTGGCATGGGCAAAGCCAATCCACCGTTTCGCAGTGCCGACGATGTGGCGGCCATGTGGGAAGGTTTGAGCGACGGCTCGATCGATGTGGTCGGCTCTGACCACTGCCCACGCAAACGTGCCACCAAAGAAAAGCCGTTGTGGCTGGCGTCGCAAGGCTTCCCGGGCACCGCCACCATCTTGCCGGTGTTGCTGCACGAGGGTTACCACAAAGGGCGTTTGAGCTTGCGTCGCATCGCCGAAGTGCTGACCCGTGCACCGGCGCAAATTTTCAACGTGGCGCCGGCCAAAGGCAGCTTGGCGATTGGCGCTGATGCCGACATCACCTTGGTCGACCTGAACCTGGCCCGCGTGGTGAACCCCGCAGAGCTTGGCTCCTACTCGGATTACAGCTTGTACGAAGGCCAAACCCTCAAGGGTTGGCCAGTGCAAACCATAGTGCGTGGCCAGACGGTCATGGCCCAAGGCAAGATCATGGGACAGCCGGGCTACGGCAACTACATCTTTCGCGCACTGGCGCACCCCCATCAAGGAGACACGGCATGAAACCCTGGCACGGCATCATCAGCGACGAAGAGCAACGCGCTTACCGCGCGGCGGGCTTTGGTCGCCCTTCGGGCATTGGCAAACGCCCGGCCTTGTTGATCATCGATGTGCAATACCGCACCACCGGCACGCAACCGCTGCCTTTTTTCGAAGCGATCAAAGAATTTCCCACCAGCTGTGGCGAGGTGGCGTGGCACGCGGTGGACAACATCGCGCTGCTGCTGGCTGAATTTCGCCAGCGGGAGTGGCCCGTGCTGTACCCGCACGTGGCGCCCAAGGTGCACAGCGAAGGCGGTCGTTTGGCCGAGAAAGTCCCCGCCATCATGAACGTGGCAGCGCATGGTTATGACTTTGTGAAAGCAGTCGCCCCCCAGCCCGGCGATGTGATGTTGCCCAAAAAGCACCCCAGCGCATTTTTCGCCACGGCGCTGACCAGCCACTTGATTGACTTGCAGGCCGACACCCTGATCATCACCGGCTGCAGCACCAGCGGTTGTGTGCGATCGAGCGTGGTGGATGCCTTCTCCTTGAACTTCAAAGTCTTGGTGCCCGAAGACGCGGTGTATGACCGCAGCCGGGTCTCACATGCCGTGAATTTGTTTGACATGGCCGAAAAATACGCCGATGTCGCACCCACCCATGAGGTCTTGGAGACCTTGCGGAAAATCTGAGTTCCCCTTGTGATGGCCCATCTCGGCCATCTTTTGTTCCATCCACTTTGGAGAGAGAAAAATGAAGCTTTCAAATCGACGTCGTATGTTGGCGCTGTCTGCCCTGGTCATGGGTGGCGCCGTGTTGTCCAACACGGCGTGGGCACAAACCAAGGAGACCCTCAAGTTTGGTCTGGCCATGCCCTTGTCGGGTTCGCAAGCGCTGTATGGCGCCGACCAAGTCAAGGCCGCACAGTGGGCCGTGGCCGACATCAACGCCAAAGGCGGCGTGAACGGCAAACAACTTGAAATGATTGTGCTCGACACCCAAGCCGACCCCCAGCTGGGCATCAATGCGGTCAAGCGCCTCACCAGTGTTGACAACGTGCCGGTGTTCATCACCGCCTGGAGCGCGGTGGTCAAGGCCGTCGCCCCCATCGCCAACCGCGACAAAGTGTTGGAGCTGAGCGTGGGCGCCAACTCGCCCGACATTGCCAAACTGGGTGACTATGTCTACACCACCTTCCCATTGGCTGAGGTGGATGTGAGTGGCTTGGCCAAGTACACCCACACCACGCTGGGCAAGAAGACCGCCGCCGTGATGTACATCAACAACGACAGCGGTGTCGAAGGTGCTGCCATCTACAAGAGCGTGTTTGAAAAAGCTGGCGGCAAAGTGGTGGCCTATGAAGCCTACGACACCAAGGCCACGGAATTCACCGGTGCGCTGTTGAAAGTTCGCGCCGCCAACCCAGAGATCATCCACATCCAAGGTCTGGTGTCAGACTTGCCCCAAGTGATTGCGCAAATGCGCCAACTCGGTTTGCAGCAACGCGTCTCCACCTACTCGGCGGGCTACAACCCCAAAGTGATTGAGCAACTTGGCGCTGCCGCCGAAGGCCTGATCGTGACGTCGCTGGCACCCGGCGTGTCGGACAACCCCAACGTGGGCGCGTTCATCAACCGCTGGAAAGACGCTGAGAAGCGCGTCCCCAATGGTTTGCCTTACACGCAATATTTGTACGACGGCCCCTACCTGGTGGCTGAGCTCTACAAGTGGATCGAGAAAAACAAGCTGCCTGCCACAGGTGAAAACATGCGCAAGGCTTTGATCACGGTGAAAAACTTTGAGCTGCCCATGACCGGCGGCCTGCAAGTGGGTGAGGACCACCGTGTCAACAAACCGGTGTACCTGTTGACCGTCGACAAAGGCCAGTTCGTGCCCTTGGCGACCATCAAGTAACAACCTACAGCCCTGTGGTCCCGGCTGCCCTGCCGGCCGGGACCCCTGGTGTGAATTAAAGGATTGGTGTGATCGATATTTCCATCTTGCTGCAGATCATCTGGACGGGCTTGGCAGCTTCCACTTACGCGGTCTTGTTTGCCGTCGCGTTTTCGCTGGTACTCAAAGTGGTGAAGGTCTGGAACTTTGCCCAGGCGGGCATCATGGCCTTGTCGTTTTATGTCATGTACGCGGTGCACAGCAAACTGGGCGTGCCCTTGTTGCCCTCCGTCGGTGTGGGCTTGGTCGCGACCATCGCGGCCAATGTGTTCATGGACCGGTATGGCTTGCAAACCCTGCGCAACCGAAACTCACCCAGCCTGACTTTTTTCATCTTCACCCTGGTGGTGTCTGAATTTTTGGCTTATTTATTGGCCATGATTTTTGGCACCGAGCCTGTCGCGCTGACCCAAAGCATCATGTCAGGGGTGAACATCGTCCACGGCATCGTGATCAGCAACTGGGACATCCAGGCGGTGTGTCTGACCCTGGTGGTGTTGCTGGCCTTGTATGGCTTTATCCACCACACGCGCGACGGTCAATTCATGGCTGCGGTGGCCGACAACCCTGACCTCTCGCGTTTTTATGGCATCAACGTCAAACGCGCTTACGTCATCACCTTTGTGATCGCAGGCATGTTGGTCACAGCCGGCATGTATTTGTTTGGCACCCGGGCCTCGATGATCCCCAACACACCGTTGCAAATGATGTTGTTTGCTGTGATCGCCACCTTGCTGGGCGGCATGGGCCGTATTTTTGGTGCGGCCTTGGCCGCGGTGGGACTCTCGCTGATTCAGGGCTTGAGCATCTTCGTCATCCCTTCGCAATGGCAGGGGCTGATTCTGTACGTGTTTCTTTTCGTCACGATCTTATTTTTCCCACAAGGCGTCAGCGTGCAAAAACTCAAACAGTTGCTTCGCCCGACGAAAAATCCATGAACCGCGTCATCCAAAAAGGTATCTGAACATGGAGTATCTCGTTTCATTGGCGGTCTTGGTGGGGATCTATGTGATCCTCAGCGCAAGCTTTAACCTCATCATTGGTTTTGGTGGGCTGATCAGCATCGCGCACCCCATTTTCTTTGCCTTGGGTGCTTACACCACGGGCTTGCTGGCGATTCACTTTGAGCTGCATCCGGTGCTCAGCGTGTTGGCGGGTGGCGCCCTGGCGTTTTGTGCCTCGGTCATGTTGTCGCTGCCCTCGCTGCGCATCTCGGGCGACTACCTGTTGATCACCAGCATTGGTTTTCAGCTGGGGCTGCTCGAAGTCATCAAACACCTGGGGTTTACCGGCGGCGCCAGCGGCCTGGGCAATATTCCCAACGTGGTGGAAGGTTCGTCGCGCAGTGCCGTGTTTGCCGTGATCTCCTGCACCGTGGCGCTGGTGGTGGTGTGGGCCATCCGTTGGTTGCTGACAGGCCCTTATGGCCGCGTGATTTCTGCCATGCGTGACGACGAGTTGGCCTTCTCGGCCTTGGGACGCAATGCGATGATGATCAAGCTCGCCTTGTTTGCCATCGGTTCTGGATTTGCAGGCCTTGCAGGCGGCATTTACGCCTATTACTACCAATACATCAGCCCTGATCAATTTGAAATTTTGCAATCGGCCATGTTGTTGACGATGGTGGTGGTGGGTGGCATGGGCTCGCACCTGGGGCCCGTGGTGGGCGCGGTGCTGTTGCTGTTGCTGCCCCAAGCGATCAGCTTTTTGAATTTACCGCCAAGTGTCATGGCACCGCTGCAAGGCGTGATTTTCACAACACTGGTGATCATCTTTTTGTTTTGGCGTCCACAAGGACTGGTGGCGCCCAAGCAGAACCCGTCATCCAAAGAGGCCTGACATGAGCACCTTGATCTCACTGCATGAGGTGTGCAAAAGTTTCGGCGGCATTGTGGTTGCCGACCACATCTCGATCGACATCCAGCGCGGAGAAATTTTGGGCCTCATTGGCCCCAACGGCGCAGGCAAGACGTCGCTCTTTAACCTGATCTCGGGGCTGTACCCGGTTGATTCTGGAACCATCACAGTGGCCGGTCAGTCTCTGGACGGATTGCCGTTGTACCAAAGGGCGCGACTGGGTGTGGCGAGAACCTGGCAACACATGCGCCTGTTCGCCAGCATGACGGTGCTCGAGAACATGATGGTGGCACCGCGCGACTATCCGGGCGAACAAATTTCCCACATCATGTTTCGGCCCCAACAAACCCGGGCCACCGACTTGGCGCTGCATGAACACGCGATGGCTATTTTGCGCAGGATGAACCTGCAAGCCATTGCCCACACCAACGTCAACGACATCACCTTTGGTCAACAAAAACTGGTCGGCCTGGCCCGTGCCTTGATGAACGATGGCGAATGTCTGCTTCTCGACGAGCCAATGGCCGGTGTGGAGGGCGCCGCCTACGACACCATGAAAACCATCGTCCGTGAAGAAGCCGCAGCGGGTCGCGCGGTGTGTGTGGTGGAGCACAACGTGTCGTTCATCAAAGACCTGTGCAACAGCGCGGTGTTCATGGCCAGTGGCAAGATTCTTGAACGCGGCAGCGTGGACACCTTGCTGTCGAGCAAGACCTTGGCGGATTTGTACTTCGGCGCGTAAGCGACGTTTAACCAGAAGGAGGAGCCCAGGTGCTTCAAGTCGACAACGTCAATGCGCATTACGGCAAGCTGCAGGTGCTGCACGATGTCTCGCTCACCATCCACAACGGTGAACGGGTGGGCATCTTTGGCCACAACGGCGCAGGCAAGACCACCTTGCTCAAGAGCTTGGTCGGCGACATGCCGCAGCTCGAGGGCAAGATCCGCTACCAGGAACACCCCATTCTTGCCGGACAGGTCCACCTCAATGTGCGTCATGGCATTGGTTTCGTGCCGCAAGGCCATAACGTGTTTCGTGAACTGTCGGTCGAGCAAAACCTGCGCATTGCCGGCTTGATGCACGACCCGGCCTACGTTGAAACGGTATTTGGCATCTTTCCCATCCTCAAAGAACGCCACCTGCAATTGGCAGGCTCATTGAGCGGCGGCCAACAGCAGATGCTGGCCTTGGGCATGGCCCTCATGACACGCCCGCATTTGCTGCTGCTCGATGAACCCACCACAGGTTTGGCGCCCATCATTGTGCGCGACGTGTTGGCCTCCATCCGCGCCATCAACCAAAGCGAAGGCACCACCGTGCTGATCGTGGAGCAAAACGTGCAAGCCACCCTCAAGCAGGTGGAGCGCGCCATCGTTCTCAAATCGGGACGCGTGATTTTTGATGGGCCCAGCCAACAGTTGCTGGAAGAGAAAAGCCTTTGGCACTTATTTTGAAACCATGACACAGCATGCCATGCGAGAAGCTGCGGCCCAGGGGCTGCAGAAATTGGTCGACTGGGCGGTACGCCAAGAATTGACCGACATCCCCGTCGAGGTTCAGCAACAAACGGTACTGGTGATTGCCGACGATTTGGCAGCCATGCTGTCGGCACAAGACGAACCGCAGGTCAAGGCCGCACACCAGCAGATGGTGACGCGTGAACCCACTGGATCGGCTTCTCTGTTTCGACAAGGCCGCCCCCAACTGAGCGCTTTGCAGGCGGCCTTAGGCAACGCCTTGTCGGCCAGCTGGAATGAGCTCGATGAGGGCTACCGCAAAGCGGTCTGCCATGCGGGGCTCTACACCTTGCCCGTACTGCTGGCGGTGGCAGAGAGCGAGAAGCTCAGCACCGCCGAGGTGCTGCGCGCCAGCACCCTCGCCTATGAAGTCACGGCGCGATTTGCCAGAACCTGGCCATTCAAAGCGCTGATCATTCACCCGCATGCCCTCTTCAATGTGGTGGGCGCTACCGCTGCGATTGGTTTTCTGCGTCGACTGCCCGCACCCCAGATGCTGGCCGCACTCTCGAACGCCAGCACGCTGGGTGCCGTCGGCCCGTTCACCCTGGCGGTTCGTGGTGCACTGATTCGCAACGCCTGGGCCGCTGCCGGTGTCTTCAATGGGTTTCAAGCCATCGAATGGGCCCAAGCCGGCATCGCAGGATTGGCCGACACCCCACACGAGGTCTACCACGAGACCTTGGGCAGCGAGGTTCATACCGCTGAGCTGACTGCAGCCTTGGGCCAAGACTGGGCGGTCAGCTCGGGTTACCACAAGATCAACGCCTGTTGCCAATACGCCCATTCCGCCATTGAGGCAATGGGTGGCCTGTTGCAACAACACCCGCAGCTCCAGGGCGGCGCTGAGGTGGTGAAGATCGAGGTTCAAACCCACCGCCTGGGCATGACGCTGGACAACGTGCACCCCACCACCACACTGGGCGCCAAGTTTTCGCTGCCGCATGCCCTGGCTGCATCTTTGGTCTATGGCCATGGCGGTGCGCAAGCCTTTGACAGCCAAGCGGTGAACGATGCGCGCGTGGTTCGACTGCGAGGTCTGGTGGACATGCGTTTGGTCGATGAAGAATTGCCTTGGCCGCAGGACCGACCGGCATTTGTCACCGTGACCGATGCGCAAGGACGGCGCTCTGCATCCCATTGCATGAGTGCACGCGGCGGCTCCGACCGGCCCTTCAGTGACGCCGAGCTGTGGACCAAGATCGACAGTTTGTCGCAGGCCACGGCCCCGGGTTTGGTGCAGACCCTGCAAGCCTTGCATGCGCAGTGCGCCAACCCATCTGGACAGTCAGCCCTCAGCCACGCATGGTCTGACTTGGTCGACCAATGCTTCACACACACCCCATCACACGCGTGACCCACTGAGAAAGAAATGCCACCATGAATACGCCCCACACACCCTGGGATATGGAAGTCGATGTCTTGGTCGTTGGCGCAGGGGGTTGCGGCCTGACTGCGGCCATTGCCGCACACGACGAAGGCGCCCAGGTGGCGATTGTTGAAAAGCGCGACCAACCCGGCGGCAACACCGCCTTGAGCACCGGCTCGATTCCGGGCGCGGGCAGTCGTTTTCAAAAAGCAGCCAAGATCGAAGACTCCCCCGAGGTCATGATCGCCGACATGGCGCGCATTGCCGGCCACCACGACCTCAGTGCGGTGAGTGATGCACTCGCCCACATCTCGGCCGAGTTGTGCGAGTGGTTGGTCGACCGCGTGCCCGCACGCATGAGCCTGATCACCGACTACTGCCACGTCGGGCACACCGTGCCACGCCTGCACGCGCCCGCCTCACGCCGTGGACAAGACCTGATGGACGACCTGCTGGCCGGTGTGGCACAGCGCGACATCCCACTGGCGGTGGGCAACCCCGTGCAGTCGCTGCTGACTTCACCTGAAGGCGCGGTGATCGGCGCGTTGATTGGTGGCAAGGGGGTGGCATCGACCCGCATCAAAGCCGGCAAAGTGATTCTGGCCTGCAATGGTTTTGCAGCCAACCGGGACCTGGTGAAAGAGTTTTGTCCTGAGATTGCAGGGGCCGAGTATTTCGGCTCGCCGGGCAGCCAAGGTGAAGCCGTGCTGTGGGGCCGTGAACTCGGCGCTGGCCTGGCCAATATGGGCGCTTACCAAGGTTATGCCGCGGTGGCCTACCCCCACGGCTCTCTGCTGTCGTGGACCACGCTGGAAAAAGGCGGCATCTTGGTGAACGCACGCGGTGAGCGCTTTGGCAACGAAGACCTAGGCTATTCGGGTTATGCGCGCATGGTGCTGGAACAGCACAGCGAGGTGTTTGCCATTTTTGATGACCGTATCAAAGCCATCGCCGACAAAGAAGAGGAATTTGTTGAACTGGTGGATCTGGGTGGCATCAAATCAGCCAGCAACCCGGCTGAATTGGCGGCCCTGTTCAAGCTGCCGGCTGACACCCTGACACGGACCTTGGACGACTACAACCAGGCGGCTGGCGGTCAAGCGCATGACCCTTTGGGGCGCAGCAAATTCGGCTTGGCGCCCCTGCAAGCCAAGTACTGGATCTGTCGTGTCACCCCAGGACTGTTTCACACCCAAGGTGGATTGGCCATTGACACCCACGGCCATGTGCTCAAGCCCGATGGCAGCCGCATTCCCAACCTGTTTGCAGGTGGTGGTGCGGCTGGCGGCATCAGCGGGCAAAACGGTGCCTTGGGCTACGCCTCTGGCAACGGCTTGTTGACCGCCGTGGGTTTGGGCTATTTGAGTGGCCGGGCCGCTGCACACGAACTCAAAGCAGCCCCAGGCCAGAAGCCATGACGCACAGCGAGCGGATCGCCGACTTTGCCCTTTCCTTGCGCGCGCAAGCCATTCCACATGAGGTGTCAGCGCTGGCGCGACTGCACACACTGGACGCGATCGGGGTCGGTCTGGCAGCCTCTCAGGGCTCAGTCCAACAACGCATGGCCAGCAGTCTGTTGCTCGGCAACACCCAAGCCAGCGGTTGCACCGTGTTCGGCCACAGCGCCCTCACCCATGCGGCACAGGCGGCCTTGCTCAACGGCAGTTTCATCCATGCGCTCGAATACGACGACACCCACATGGCGTCGATCGTGCACGGCAGCGCGGTGCTGGTACCCGCAGCGCTGGCGGCAGCGCAACAGCACAAGGTGAACTTGGGCGAATTGATCCGCCTGGTGACCATCGGTTGGGAGGTGTTGGTGCGCATCGGCTTGGCCGCGCCAGGCGCCTTTCAGCGCCGTGGCTTTCAGGTCACCTCGGTGGGAGGCGCGTTGGTGTCTGCCTTGCTGGCGGGCCTGGCAGCCGGGGCCTCGCGCGAGGAACTGGTTAGCGCCCAGGGCATTGCAGGCAGCCAGGCCTCGGGCATCTTCGAGTTTCTCAGCGAAGGGGCCACCGTCAAGGCACTGCATCCAGGTTGGGCTGCACATGCGGGACTGGTGGCGGCGCAACTGGCAGCGGCGGGCATGACCGGTCCGTCGACCGTCTATGAGGGCCGCTTCGGGCTCTACAAGACCTACACCGACGAAGCTGGAGCGGGGCAAGCCTTGGGGCAAGAACTCAACACCTTGGGCCAGCAGTGGATGCTGCGCGACGCAGCGTTCAAACTGTTTCCGTGCTGCCACTACATCCATCCCTTCTTAGAAGGTGTGCAACAACTCTTGGCGCAGGGTGTGCTGCTGCACCAGATCGCGCACATCGAATGCCGAGTTCCTGAGGGGGCAGCCAGCATCATTTGTGAGCCCTGGGCGCGCAAGCAAACACCGGTGCTGTTGAACGAGGCCAAGTACAGCTTGCCCTATTGCATGGCCTTGGCGTGTTTGAACATGCCCATCACAGCGCAACACTTTTTGTCCACCGAGGTCAACGCGCAAGCCGTGGCATTTGCCCAAAAGATCTGCTGGACAACGATGCGTGACGCGGACTTTCCCAACAAATTTCAAGCCGAGATCGAGGTGCGATGCCGGGATGGACAAAGCACCTTGGTGCGCATTGACCAAGTCAAAGGCAGTGCCGAGCGGCCAGCATCCACCGAAGACATCACAGCCAAGTTCATCGCGAACACAAGGCCTTTTACACCAGCTGATGCACAGCAGCGCATCATCGACTGCTTGTTGCAAGGTGAGGCAACTCTGCCCGTGGCACACCTTGGCGCACTGTTACGCGCTGTGTGAGCGTTCGACCCCCCCACCTATTCATCGAGACACGCCATGAACAACGATGTGCACTTTTATGACCCCAGCGAGAACCACGGCCTCGCGCATGACCCCTTCAAAGCCATTCTTGCGCCCCGTGTGATCGGTTGGATTTCCACCTGCAACGCCCAAGGACAAGCCAATCTGGCGCCCTACAGCTTTTTCGGCGCGTTCTCGGCCAATCCCTACATCATTGGTTTTTCAAGCGACAGTTACAAAGACACGATTCGCAACATCGAAGAGACTGGCGAGTTCACCTGGAACCTCACCAGCCGCGCATTGGCCGATGCCATGAACCGCAGTGCGGCCCCGGTCACGCCCAACGTCAACGAGTTCGAATTGGCGGGTCTTACCCAAGTGCCAGGGCGCCACGTGAAATCACCGCGGGTGGGCGAATCGCCTGCGGCGTTGGAGTGCAAGCTGTTGAAAATTTTGCGACTGGAAGCCTTGGACGGCCACACCACCAACAACTGGATTGCCTTTGGTCAAGTGGTGGGCGTGCACATCCGCAAGGAATATCTCAACGATGGACTGTTCGATCTGAAAGCGGCTCAGCCCATCCTGCGTGCAGGCTACCGGGGTGACTACGCCACCCTGGGTGAGATGTTCGAGATGATTCGCCCGGACGCTTAAGCGCCAAAGTCCACGCTGGCTTTGACCTCTTTCAGGCCTTGCTGGTTGACCCAATGCGCCAGTTCATCGTGGCGTGGCATCCAAACCCCTTCGTGCTGAGACATGTAGCTCATCAACTTGTGCAGCTGTGCGCTCATCAACGGGCGCCCACCAAAGTTGCCGTGCATGGTGATGTTGATGAATGACCCTGGTTCGCATTGGTACTGGTAGTCAAACATGTCGCGGTAGGTGGTGAACCAATCGATGGGGGCACCGCGCAGCACGCGGTTGTCGGCGTAGTCGCTGTGGGGGATGCCCACAATATCGCCTGAGGGGGTGTGCATGCGGCCAGGCAAGTCCATGTCGTTGTAGTCGCCATGCCACAGCAAGCCTTCTTGCTTGAGCAATTCAGCGGTGCGGTCGGTGGTGGCCACGGTGGAGCTGAGCCAACCGACAGGCTTGACGCCTGAGATGGCCTCCAAAATGCGCAGGCTCTTTTGGATCAAGGCACGCTCTTGCGGCTCGTCCAACCCAGACAGCACCTCGTCTTGCATGTAGTTGTGACCGGCAATCTCAAACCCCGCATCCACAATGTGACGTACGGTCTCTGGAAAGAGTTCAGCCGAACGTGCGTTGATGCACGCCGTGCCAGAGGCACCAAATTGTTTGGCAATGCGAATCAGCCGCGCCATGCCAAAGCGGCCCCCATAGTCGGCCCACAAAATGCCTGCACGATCCACTGCACCGGCTTTGGGTGGGCTGGTCATGGGCGAGTAAGGCGGGGCTTTGCCGGGCGACCAGTTCTCCATCAAAAAAGTCAGGACAACGGTGAGACGGGGCTGTGTGGTGGGCTTGTTGAGAAATGGCATATGTACTTTGCTGTGAGAGGGTATGAAAAATTATTCGGGCACGATGCCAGCTTGTGTGACGATGTTTTTATAGAGTTGCGCGCTGTCAAAGAGTTGCTTGGCGAAAGCGTCTGAGGACTCCATGCGGATGTCGTAGCCCGCCAATTCCATCTTGGCTTTGAACTCGGGGTCTTTGCTGATTTTGTCCACTTCAGCACTCAAGCGCTGCGTGATGGGCGCCGGCAGCCCCTTGGGACCGAGCAAGCCCACCCAGGTGTCTGGCACCGAAAACCCAGACAGTCCGCTCTCTGCCAGTGTGGGCAGCGTGGGCGCACTGGCGGAACGCGCGCCATCCACCAGGCCCAGCAAGCGCAGCTTGCCGCTTTGCACGTGCGGCAAGACATTGGACAAGACCAAAATTCCAAAATCCACTTGGCCCGACAACACATCGGTCAGGGCCGCAGAGCCGCCCCGGTAAGGCACATGGGTGAGCTTGGCCTTGTGGGTGATGCCCAACATCAAGCCCGCCAAATGCTGCGAGGTGCCAGCACCCGAGGTGCCGAAAGACAGGCCCTTGGCATTGCTGCGCGACTCATCGAGCAAGTCTTTGATGGTTTGAAACGGCGAATTGGCAGGCACCACCAAGGCCTGAGGGGCCACCGCAATTTTGGCAATGGCGCTGAAGTCTTTCACCGGGTCGTAGTTGACGCCCTTGCTGAAGAGCTGGATGGTTTGGTGCGGCGGCCCTAAGTTGACCAACAAGGTGTAGCCGTCGGCAGGCGCTGCAGCCACAAAGGCCGAACCAATGGCGCCACCGGCGCCGGGTCGGTTTTCAACCACCACGGGTTGGCCCAAGGCCTGCGAGAGCTTGGGCGCCAGTTGTCGGGCCACCGTGTCTGCCGCTCCACCGGCGGCAAAGGGTGCAATCAACTTGATCGGCTTGTTGGGATAGCCCTGCGCCATGGCCGCCCCTTGCAGGCCCATGGACAGGCCACAGGCCAAGCCTGCGAAGCGAAGGAACCGATAGATCCACCGTGTTGTTTTATGCATGCGTCATCTCCTGAAGGTTGTTGTGGTTGAGCACTTGTGGGCGGAAATTCAGGCTTGTCATGTTCGGTAGCTCGGATCGGCCCGGTCGAGCATGCGCAGCAAGGCCGGCCACTCCATCACGCCATAAGGCCTGCGCGTGTTGGGTTGGTAATTTTGGAAGGTCTCTTCCAGCACCTGGGCTGACACCTGTTGCAAGGGGCTGTTGCAAGCCATGGCCGCCAACTGGGCGCGGCAAGACAACTCCATGCGGTGCATCCAGTTGAAGGCTTCGCCCACGCTGCGGCCACAGGTCAACAAACCGTGGTTGCGCAGCACCATGGCGTCGCTGTGGCCGAGGTCTTTGACCAACACCTCTTGCTCGGCCAAGTCGAGCACCACGCCCATGTAGTCGTGGTAGCTCACTTTGAGGAAACGCATCGAGGTTTGGTTGATCGGCATCAAGCCACAGGCCAAAGACGACACCGCCATGCCCGCCGCGGTGTGGGTGTGGATGACGCAATTGACTTCAGGGCGCGCTTTGTGCACCGCACTGTGCAAAATAAACCCAGGCTTGTTCAAGCCGTAATTGAGCTCACCAAAGTCGGGCTTGTGCAGCACATGGCCGTCATGGTCGAGCTTGATCAGGCACGAAGCCGTCATCTCTTCGTACATCATGCCGTAGGGGTTGGTGAGGAAGGCATTGTCTTCACCCGGCAGACGCAAGGTGATGTGGTTGGCCATCATGTCGGACATGCCGTAGTGCGCCACCAAGCGGTAACAAGCCGCCAAATCGATGCGCGTTTGCCACTCTGCGTCAGACACTTTGCCTTCGAGGGATGGAAGATCCAAATAGCCCAGCTTTGCCATGTTGTCACCTGTTCAAGTTGAGGGTTGCACCACATTGCGCAACGGTTGCTGCAAGACATACGCGTTGAGGTTGTGGCAAAAAATATCGAACACCGCTTGTGCGTACCCTGTGAAATGGCCTGCCGTGTGCGGTGACACCATCACCTGGGGCATGCCCCACAGCGGCGAGGTGGTGGGCAGCGGCTCGACTTCAAACACATCCAAAAACGCGCCGCCCAAATGGCCGGCATTCAGGCACGCAATCAACGCCGTTTGATCCACCACTTCGCCGCGTGCCAAATTGATCAAGTAAGCCCCTAGGGGCAACAAGCGCAGCCGATCCACGTCGACCAAGCCCTGTGTGGTCTCAGTGAGTGGGCACGCCAAGATCAGGTAACGCACAGCATGCAGCTGGTGTGCAAAGGTGGAAAAACTCTCCACCGCACGCAAGGCAGGATTCGCTAGATGGCGCGCCGGATCGCGCGTGACGCCCACCACCTCCAGCCCCAAGGCCTGCAAGTAGCTGGCAATTTGCAGCCCAATCGGCCCCAAGCCCACCACCATGGCGCGTTGCCCGATGAAGCTGTGTGTCTGGGGGTCATTGAGCAGAGGACGCCAAACTTTGTGGGCCTGCGCTTGCACCAGACTTGGAAAACGCCGTCCCAGCGCCAGCACAGCCGCCACCGCCGTGTGCGCCACCGACTGGGCGTTGGCCCCTGAGGACGTGGTGACGCGCACGCCGCGCTGCATCAACTCGCCAAAGATGGGCCGGTCGGCGCCCGAGGAATGGGTATGGATCCATGCCAAGTCCGGCGAGGCTCTCAATACCTCGTAATAGCGCAGCAAACTCGGCTGCAGTTTGGTTTTGGTCGAAGCCCCCGTGACGTCGCGCGAGACAAACGCAATGTCACAGGGGTAGTGCCCCTGGTCATCGGGCTGGCTGTCGGGGGTGACCCAGTTCAATCGCACCGTGTCTTGCGAAGCTTGGACGACCACGCGTGCAATGGCCTCGCCATAGGTGTCCAGCGCTTGGCGCGACAACAAGACGTTCAGCACAGGATCAGCACCAGAAGTTGCAGACATGGCGTGGGGCCATCACTCCGCTTTGACGCCCGCTTGCTTGGCGACCGAGCTCCACTTGGTGAACTCGCTGCGGATGAAGCGGTCAAATTCATCGGGGGGGCTGGCCACCACATCGACGCCCATCTTGGCCATTTTTTCTTTCACATCGGGCATGTTCATG
>CANFYL010000023.1 GCA_947451285.1 Comamonadaceae bacterium | reverse complement strand
TTTGACCGCCTCTACAAAGATGGCGCCAAAACACCGCGCATCATGGCCATCTCGGTGCACCCCTACCTCAGCGGCGTGCCGCACCGCATTGGCTACCTCGAACAGCTGTACGACTATGTGCTGAGCCACGAAGACGTGCTGGTGTGGACCGGCGAAGAAATCCTCGACTGGTTCTTGGCCCAACAACGCGACCACGCCAAATGAGCGCACCACGCATCTTGATCGTGTCGCTTGGCGGCACCATCACCATGACCCGCTCCGAGGCTGGGGGCATCACGCCCACCCTCACCGCTGACAAGCTGATTGACAGCGTGCCGCAACTGGCTGGGGTGGCCACACTCGAGGCCATCACCCAATTCAGCATGCCCGGCGCATCGCTGAGCATTCGCAATTTGGCCGAGGTGGCCAATCTGCTCAATGAACGCTTGCAGGGCGACATTGACGGCGCGGTGGTGGTGCAAGGCACCGACACCATCGAAGACACCGCCTTTGTGCTTGACCTGCTGGTGCACAGCACGCGTCCGGTGGTGGTCACCGGTGCCATGCGGGGTCCCCAAGCCGCCGGGGCAGACGGCCCCGCCAACATTTTGTCGGCGGTGACCGTAGCCGCCGATGCGCGCATGTCGGGCCTGGGTGTGGTGGTGGTGCTCAACGACGAGATTCACAGCGCACGCTGGGTTCAAAAATCGCACACCGCCTTGACCAGCGCCTTCACCTCACCCGGTACAGGCTGCATGGGCTTTGTGGCCGAAGGTCGCGTCGAACTGATGATGACGCCCCAACGCCACATTGCACCTATTCAAGGCGCACTCACCCACGACCACGCGGTGGCGCAGGTCTCGTTGGGGCTGGGCGAAGATGGCCGCATGCTGCCCACGCTCAAAGCACTGGGCTACAGCGCTGTCGTGATCGAAGGCATGGGCGCAGGCCATGTGCCTGCAGCCACGGTGGGCGCCATCGAAGCCTTGGTGGCTCAGATGCCCGTGGTGTTGTGCACCCGCGTGCGAGGTGGACGTGTCTTCACGCAGACGTATGGCTTTGCAGGTTCAGAGATGGACCTGATCGCCAAAGGTGTCATTCCGTGTGGCCACCTCAGTGCATCCAAGGCGCGGCTGCTGCTGAGCCTGTTGCTGGCAAGTGGCACATCGCCAGCAGGCATTCGTCATGCCTTTGAAGAAAGCGCATCGTCTTGAATGATGAAAGACACGGCCAACCTTAGCGTGGGCTGGTCGCAGGATTTGCCAAAAACACGTGCTCGGGTTGGCTGGCAGTGAGCAAGGCGGATTCCACCTCCTCTGAACGTTTGACCTGAATTGCATAGGCCTGCTGGGCCTTGGCGTCTTTGCTCGGGTCGTACCACGACATGCTGATACGAATGGGTGCCTTGCTTTTGCCAGCACCCGGAAAACTCAGTCGGCGGCCCCACTCAACTTGGTTGGTGCTTTTGTTGTCGTCCACATGCACCGACACCATCAACTCCTGATGAATCACCTCGCCCGTGACCCCGCCTAATTCAAGGTGAAAGCCTTCGCCCAATTGGGCCATGATGCGTTGCTGGTGTTTTTTGATTTCTTCGGGCTGAAGAAAACCGTCGTTGTTCTCGTCCACATCTTTCAAAACACCAATTGGAACCCCAATGAGCATGACGATTTGGTCGTCCAAGACGTTCACAAAGCCCTGCCCCGCAGACACGAGGTGGGCATGGGCGAGCGTGGCGCTCAGCCACCACAGCCCAAACCCTAGACAGAGTTTTGCAAGCTTTCGCAACGGTTCAACTTAAACCATCAAACCACATGCAGCATCAGTTGTCAGCCTGGCTGTTCGCCCAAGTTGCAAGAGTACCGCTACTGGCCCAAGAGCAACGTGGAATGTAGGGATAGGTGTCTGTGACCATGTAGTGGTAGACAGCCGCGCTGGGTGACTCGGGCGTCACACCATAGCGGCCATTACAGGCATCCAAATCGCCGCCCACCGTGGTGGGATCAAACACCCAGTCTTGCACAAAGCTGCCATAAGGCGCCACAGCGGTGGAGGGACGATCGGTATACCCTGCAGCCGTCAACTCGGCGGCAGTGCGCACGCGGTAGTTGCCCTTCATGATGGACACGCCACCCGATGTGCTGGTGCGAGCGGTGTAGCCATAACGCGCATAGATGGGGAAACCATCGGCCGCAAAACCCACCAAGGTCATGGTGCTGTTGCCTTTACCCAAACGGGAGATCTGCCCCTCTGGCATACCGTGGTAGTGGTAATAGCCATAGAAGGACGTGGTGCTGCCATTCATGGTTGGCTGGTTATGCGCGTTGCTAGGGTCCAAGCCCACGTCTTGGTAGTAGTTTTTCGCTTCGACGTTGTAGGTGTTGGTGCCCACATAGGTTTCAGCTGTACCCGGCTCTACCTTCACACCATTGTTGTAATAGGCAAAACCAACCATCGAGCAAGCCTGGGTCTTGTATGCGCCCGTATCACCAGATGCATTTTTGACGTAGCAGGCTGTTGTGAAGTATCCCGCAGAACCTGCTTGATAACTCGTAGAAATCGTGCCCGCATAAGGGAAGGTTTTGTTGACCGATTTGGACCCAATGCTGTTGGGGTTGCCCGAGGTGTAGGGCATTGATGTGTAGCCCGCCAATCCATTGGTAAAGAACGTGGATGAAATGTGGTCAGGCAGTGCATTGGACGTCATGGTTCGGGTTGACGTGCCAGAGCAGGTGATCTTTGCCGTGCTGGTCATGGATGATGAAGAACCTGCGGATGAGTAGGCCGTGATCGAGGGCGGTGCAGTCACCCCACCCGTGGTCGACTCGTTGGTGTAGTTGCAATAAGAAGCGTATGTGGGGTAAGCAGTGATATGCGATGTGTTGGCTGTGGCCGACAACACAAGACCACCCGTGGTGAATGGACCTGCGTTTGGAATCACCGCAGAAGAATTTCCAGATTTGGCAGACCCACCGCTCTCCGTACTCGCAGTGACAGCGCAGGTGTAGCTCTTGCCATTGGTCAAGCTACCCACCATGATGGGGTTGTTGCCCGAGCTCGATCCAGCAGTTCCGCCATCAGACGATGTACATGTTGCGGTGTAGAGGTTTGCGTTTGCACTGTCGCTCAATTTGGCAATAGCACCCACCTTGCCACCAATGAAGTTGAAAGCAACGCTGATGCGCGAATCACCCGGCATCACACCGATGATGCTCGGTGCTGTCGGCGCTACGGCGCTTGAACTGACAGTGGTTGTGGTGGTGGATGCAACCGTGGTGGTCGTGGCTGAAGAGGTGGTGGTTGTGTTGGAGGTTGTTGCGATACTGCCAGTGCCTGATGACGTCAAAGTCAGTGTGAAGGCCTTGGCAGCATTGACCCAAAAACCCTGATTTTGAGGAATGGTTGTCAAGAATTTGTATGACTTGCCACTGGCGTAAGAAGCACCGCCATCGGTCTGGGTGGGCGTGTAAAAGCTCCACACACTCGTGTCGGCGTTCCACAACCACACGGTGGTGACCGCAGTGCTGTCGCTGAGCGCACTGGCCACGGTGATAGGTGACACATTGCCGTTACCCAACAAGTTCCAACCTTGCAAAACACTGATCGTGGTTTGTGTTTGCGCACTGCTGCAAGCAATGCACAGAGAAAGGGTTGCCAATAACTTTCTTGCAGGAATCTTCATGACTTTTCAACCAACGTTGATTTAAAAGATCACAGGGTATCAGAAACACACTGCATCTTGTTGGCAAAAGTCATGAGGGAATCATTGGCCAATCAGCAAGGCTGATGCGTAATTTGCGCTGTCAAAATGAATCAATAAGAATTTTTTAAGGTAATTATTTTAAATAATTTAACACCAATGAATTATTAAAAATTTATATACATTTCTTTTTTCTAAATGATGCTCCATGAATAAGCATTTCAGAATGAAACATCCGCCGACTCATATGACAAAATTGTAATTTTTTCACGGGCGAAATTTATTACGAATGTATTACGAAATAAGCACAAAAAAAACGGACCTGAAAGGCCCGTTTTTGCAGCAATTTGGCGGAAGCGGTGAGATTCGAACTCACGGAGGGCTCACACCCTCGCCGGTTTTCAAGACCGGTGCATTCAACCGCTCTGCCACGCTTCCTTGTTGAATTTCAGGCAGTATTGTATGTGACCTTTTGAAGCTTTCTTCAGTTCCTGGCCTCAAGAAGCGTTGTCGACCGGCAAAAACAAAGACTGCAAATCACTCAAAAAGTCAAAGCCGCGCTCGGTCGGCACCACGCGCTGAAAGTCGCGCGTCACCCAGCCTTTGGCCTCGGCCTCGGCCAAGGCAGCTTGGATGGCCGTCAAGGGCAAGCCGGTGCGTTCGGTGAAGTCTGCCAATGAAAACCCGTGACGCAAACGCAGCGCGTTGAGCATGAACTCAAACGGCAATTCGCTACGTGCCACCTCGGTGCTCTGCGCTAACGCACGCTCTGAGCGTGCAGTGTCCAACGCGTGGTCCATGTACAAGCGCGGGTCACGGTTGCGGACTTGGCGCAGCACGCGGTGCGCAAAACTGAGCTTGCTGTGCGCACCGGCGCCCACGCCGAGATAGTCGCCAAACTGCCAGTAGTTGAGGTTGTGCCAACAGCGGTGGTTGGGTTGGGCGTAGGCCGACACCTCGTAGCGCTGCAAGCCTGCGGCGGCGGTGCGCTCGGTGATGCGGTCGAGCATGGCGTAGGCCTCATCGTCCTCGGGCACTTTAGGCGGGAACTTGGCAAACACCGTGTTGGGCTCAATGGTCAGGTGATAGACCGACAAATGCGGGGGCGCCAGCGACAGCGCCGTGTCCAGGTCAAGGTCTAACTGCGCCAAGGTTTGACCCGGCAAGGCATACATCAGGTCGAGGTTGAAGGTGTCAAAAGCGCTGGCAGCTTCTTCCAAAGCTGCAATGGCCTGCGCGCGGTTGTGCACCCGGCCCAAGGCTTGCAAATGCGCATCGTTGAAGCTTTGCACGCCCACCGACAGTCGCGTCACACCGGCTGCGCGGAAAGCCCGAAAACGGTCTTTCTCAAAAGTGCCGGGGTTGGCCTCTAAGGTGATTTCGCAATCGGCCTCTAGACGAAGCCGCGCCCGCAAGTCGCTGATCAAGCGCTCAATGGCGGCTGGCGAAAACAAACTGGGCGTGCCGCCACCAATGAAGATGCTGTGCACGCTGCGACCCCAAATCAGGGGCAAGGCACTCTCGATGTCGGCACACAAAGCGTCCAAGTAACGCTGCTCGGGCAAGCTGTCTGCCCCCCCTTGTGACCATTCGTGCGAATTGAAGTCGCAATACGGGCATTTCTTCAAGCACCAAGGCAGGTGGACGTACACCGAGAGCGGGGGCAAGCTGTTCAAAGACAGCGTGCCAGGACGCATGAGGTGCTGAATGTCGACGCTCATGCGGTTTTAAAACCAGCGTTCGCGCATCAAGGCCAGCATGTGCTGCGCCGCCTGGCCGCGGTGGCTGTTGGCATTCTTCACATCCACGGGCAATTCGGCAAAGGTTTTGCCAAAGCGGGGAATGAACATGACGGGGTCAAAACCAAAACCGTTGCCGCCCACAGGCGCGCGCGTGATTTCACCCACAGCACGGCCTACGGCAATCAATGGCTCCGGGTCATCGGGGTGACGCAGCGCCACCAAGGTACTGACCAAGGCGGCACGGCGGTTGTCAACCTGCTCCATTTGCTCGAGCAAAGCGCGCACATTGTTGTCATCCCCCTTGTCGTAGCCAAACTGGGTGGCGTAGTAGGCGGTTTGCACGCCAGGCAAACCACCAAAGGCGTCAACACACAAGCCTGCGTCATCGGCCAGCGCGGGCAAGCCGCTTTCACGCGAGGCGAAGCGTGCTTTGACCAGGGCATTCTCCACAAAGGTATGGAACGGTTCTTCGGCCTCGCCCACACCCAGATCGGCCTGGCGCACCAGCTCAAGCCCCAAAGGGGCGAACATGGCTTGCAATTCGGCGAGCTTGCCTTGGTTGTTGGATGCCAGAACGATTTGTTTCATCAGCGAGTTCATGCACTCAAGCTTTCAGCGCTTCTTGTTGCATGGCAATCAGTTCGCCAATGCCTTTTTCGGCCAAAGCCAACAAAGCATTCATTTGCTCGCGGGTGAACGGCAAACCCTCGGCCGTGCCCTGCACTTCCACGTAATGACCGGCGCTGGTCATCACCACGTTCATGTCGGTGTCGCAGCTGGAGTCTTCGGTGTATTCCAAATCGAGCAAAGGCAAGTCGCCCAACATGCCGACCGAAATAGCCGCCACGCCCTGGGTGATCGGGCTTTCGGTGAGCTTGCCCGAAGCGATGAGGGTGTTGACCGCGTCTTGCGCCGCCACATAAGCCCCGGTGATGCTGGCCGTGCGTGTGCCGCCGTCGGCTTGCAAGACGTCGCAATCGAGGTGAATGGTGCGCTCACCGAGTTTTTTGAGGTCGAACACCGCACGCATCGAGCGACCAATCAGGCGTTGAATTTCCTGGGTACGGCCCGATTGCTTGCCGCGTGCAGCTTCGCGATCGCTGCGGGTGTGGGTGGCGCGAGGCAACATGCCGTATTCGGCTGTCACCCAGCCCTCGCCGCTGCCTTTTTTGTGGCCAGGCACCTTTTCTTCCACGGAGGCGGTGCAGAGCACCTTGGTGTGGCCAAACTCAATCAACACCGAGCCCTCGGCATGCATGGTGTAGCGGCGCGTGATGCGCACAGGGCGCAACTGATCGGCAGCGCGGGTGTGACGGGATGCGGGAAGTGTGGAAGTCATGGTCAAAACAATCGGGTAGATGCACAAATAGCCTGCAATTGTCGGGCAATCCCGCGCTGCTTATTTTGAAACGCTGAGGTACTGAGATAATCACTCTTTGCCTCTACACCTCACACCATGCCCATTTACAGCATGACGGGTTATGCCAGCGCGCAAGCCGAGCTGCACCCCGACACCGCCGACACCTCAGCCAGCCCTGCCCTGCGTTTGGGACTAGAAATCCGCTCTGTCAACAGCCGCTTTCTGGACCTGAGCTTCAAGGTGCCCGAAGAGTTACGCCCCCATGAGGCAGCCCTTCGTGAGTTGCTGATGAAGCAACTCAAACGCGGCAAGGTTGAGGTGCGTGCCCATATTGAATCTAGCGCTGACAACAGCGTGGGCACCCCCACACCTCAATTGCTGCAGCGCTTGTCTAGCCTACAAGACACTGTTCAGTCCTGGTTGCCTCAGGCCAGCGCCTTGTCGGTGGCCGATGTCCTGCGCTTGAGCAGTTCTGGCGACAAAGTGCCCGCAGACATTGGCCCCACCCTGCTAAAGCTGGCCCACACCACGCTCAAGCAGCTCAGCGATGCACGCGAACGTGAAGGTGCTCGCCTGAGCCAAACCCTGCGTGAGCGCTTGAGCCAGTTGCGTGCGCTGGCGCAACAAGCCTCGCCCTTGGTCCCTCAGTTGGTGGAACAACAACGCCTGCGTTTTTTGGAGCGCTGGCGCGAAGCCATGGCACTGGCCGATGGCGCCACACTGCCCGAAGCCGCCCAAGACCGCGCATTGACCGAAGCCACCGCCTTTGCCATTCGCATCGACGTGGCCGAAGAGTTGACTCGGCTGGTGTCGCACTTTGACGAAATGGATGCACTGCTGGCCCAAGGTGGCAAAGCTGAAGGCGTGGGCAAGCGCCTGGACTTTTTGATTCAAGAACTGCACCGCGAAGCCAACACGCTGGGCTCCAAATCAGCCACCATGGAGATGACCCGCATCTCGGTGGACATGAAGGTGTTGATCGAACAACTGCGTGAACAAGTACAGAACCTCGAATGATGGACAACTTTCCTGGCAACCTTTTTGTAGTGGCTGCGCCCAGTGGGGCTGGCAAATCGAGTTTGGTCAAAGCCTTGATGGAGCTTGATGCGCAAGTTCGGCCTTCGGTCTCGCACACCACGCGCGCGCCCCGAGGCCAAGAAAAGCATGGGCGTGAATACTTTTTCGTCTCTGCGCCTGAGTTTGACCAAATGGTTGCCTCTGACGCGTTTTTAGAGTGGGCCCATGTGCATGGCCAACGCTACGGGACCTCACGCAAAGCCATTGAAGACCGCATCGCACAAGGTGCAGATGTGGTGCTTGAAATTGATTTTCAGGGTGCGATTCAAATAAAAAAAATATTTGCCAATGCCGTGCTCATTTTTATCTTGCCACCCAGCTGGGAAGAGTTGAAGTCACGCCTGCACAACCGGGCGGAAGATGCGCCAGAGGTGATTGAGCTGCGCTTGCAAAACGCCGCCGATGAGATGGTCTACGTGAAAGAATTTGACTACGTTATAATCAATGAATTGTTTGAGCGTGCGCTCTTTGACCTCAAAGCCATCGTGCATGCACAACGTCTCAAGTACCTGGCACAGCGCCGGGCCCGGGCTGACATCTTTCAGGCCTTGAACCTCATCTAAACTGATTTCTGGAGCACCCATGGCACGCATTACCGTCGAAGATTGTCTAGAAAAAATCCCTAACCGCTTTCAGTTGGTGCTTTGTGCCACTTACCGCGCGCGCATGCTCAGCCAAGGCCATACAGCCAAAGTCGAAAGCAAAAACAAGCCCGGTGTGACCGCCCTGCGCGAAATTGCAGCCGGCCAAATTGGTATCGAAATGCTGAAAAAAGTTCCGGGTTAATCCAAAGGCATCGCCTACCCATCAAAAGCACCGCACCTGCGGTGCTTTTTTCATTGCGGGTAAAGTCAGCCCTATGAGCTCGGTCAAACCAATGTCAGCTGCTCCCCAACAGCCTGCACGCATCAAAATAGCCGCCGCCAACGCCGCGGCTGCAAGCTTTGCTGCGCTGACCGAAAAACTTGGCTACCTCAACCCCGAAGGCCTCGACCAAGTGCGTCGGGCCTACCGCTACGCCGACGAAGCCCACTTGGGCCAAATGCGCAACAGTGGCGAGCCCTACATCACCCATCCCATTGCTGTGGCTGCGCAATGCGCCGAATGGAAGCTCGATGCGCAAGCCCTCTCCGCGGCCTTGCTGCATGACGCGATGGAAGATTGCGGCATCACCAAAACCGACCTGATCGAACGCTTTGGCATTCAGGTGGCTGAACTGGTCGATGGACTGACCAAGTTGGACAAGTTGGAGTTTGATACCCGCGAAGAAAACCAAGCCGAGTCGTTTCGCAAAATGTTGCTGGCGATGGCGCGCGATGTGCGTGTGATTTTGATCAAGCTGGCTGACCGCAGTCACAACATGCGAACCATGGGTGACATGCCGCGCACCAAGTGGAACCGCATCTCCAACGAAACACTTGAAATTTACGCGCCCATCGCCCACCGCTTGGGCCTGAACCAAACCTACCGCGAGTTGCAAGAACTGGCCTTTCAATACTTGCGTCCTTGGCGCCACAAGGTGCTGAGCAAAGCGGTGCAAAAGGCGCGTCATCGCAGGCGCGATTTGATGAAGCGCGTTCAGCAAGAAGTCGAGGTCTCGTTTGCCAAAGCAGGTCTGAACCTGCGTATCTCGGGTAGAGAAAAAACGCTCTACTCGATTTATAAAAAAATGGATGGCAAGAACTTGAGCTTTGCCCAAGTGACAGACATTTATGGCTTTCGTCTGATTTTGCCCACCGTGACAGACTGCTACACCGCCTTGGGCGTGCTGCACCAGCTCTACAAGCCAGTGCCCGGCAAGTTCAAAGACCACATTGCCATTGCCAAGCTCAACGGCTACCAATCCTTGCACACCACCTTGGTGGGCCCTTCAGGCTTGAATGTGGAATTTCAAATGCGCACCGAAGCCATGCATTTGGTCGCCGAGTCCGGTGTCGCGGCGCATTGGCTCTACAAGGCCAAAACACCCAACCAAGACAGCAGCAACCTGGGCAACAAGTGGTTGCAGTCCTTGCTCGACATTCAAGACGAGACGCGCGACGCCACCGAGTTTTGGGACCATGTCAAAGTCGACCTGTTCCCCGATGCGGTCTATGTGTTTACCCCCAAGAGCCGCATCATGGCCATGCCACGCGGCGCCACGGTGGTGGACTTTGCCTACGCGGTGCACAGCGACGTGGGAGATCGCACCATGGCGGCCAAGGTCAATGGCGAACAGGTGCCACTGCGCACCGAGCTGCGCAACGGCGATGTGGTCGAGGTCATCACCTCCACGGTGGCTGCCCCCAACCCCGCATGGCTGGGCTTTGTGCGCACCGGGCGCGCGCGCTCAAAAATTCGCCATCACCTCAAGACCATGGCACAGGTGGAGTCGCAAGAGCTCGGTCAAAAACTGTTGGCGCAAGCGTTGCGGGCTGAGGGCATTGAACAACTCCCAGCCATTGACGCTAACTACCAACCGCTGTGGGACAAGCTGTTGCGTTTCACGGGCAGCAAGACACAAGAAGAGTTGCTGGTGGACATCGGCCTGGGCAAGCGTGTGGCCAGCATTGTGGCCAAGCGGCTGACCTCGTTGCTGTCAGAAACAGGTCAAAAACCCGACGCCTTGTTGATGAGCCGCGAGCGCTTCACCGCTCATGAGAACGTGTCGCAAGGTGGCGTGGTGGTGGATGGCAGTGAGAATGCATCGGTCCAGTACGCGCCATGCTGTCGCCCGATTCCGGGTGATGCCATCTTGGGGTATCTGGGCCATGGTGAGGGCTTGGTGGTCCACGCGCAGCCATGTGGGGTGGCTCAACGCCTCAACTACAAGGACAGCGAGCGTTTCATCGCCGTAGAGTGGTCCGAGGAAACCAAACGCCATTTTGAAGTCTCAGTGGTGGTCACCGTCAGCAATGGCAAAGGCGTGTTGGCCAAAGTGGCGACTGCCATCGCCACCGCAGAAGCGGACATTACCTTGGTGAACATGGCCGATGAGGTGAGCGGACAAGAGGCCACCGATTTGCGCTTTGTCATCTCAGTGCGTGACACAGATCACCTGGAAGCGGTGATGCGCAATTTGCGTCGCGTGCCCTCGGTGCTGCAAGCGCGTCGGGTCGTGTCTGGCGCTGAGCGCGACAGCGACTGAACCGCCAACTCAGTTCACGGCGCTGGAAACCTCGGGGTAGCGCACTGTCAAAACTTCCACCTCTTGCACACCCAGTGGGGTCACCAGTTTGACCGCATCGCCTTCACGCGCCTTGAGCAAGGCCCGCGCAATGGGCGAAATCCAACTCACCTGGCCCTTGAGGCTGTCCGCTTCGTCAATGCCCAAAATCGTGACCGTGCGCTGCACATCCGCTTCGTCCACATAAGTCACCGTGGCACCGAAGAACACCTGGTCACTGCCTTGGTGAACGCTGGGGTCGGTGATTTCGGCAATTTCGAGCCGCTTGGTTAAAAAACGAATGCGTCGATCGATTTCGCGCAAACGTTTTTTGCCGTAGTGGTAGTCGCCGTTTTCAGAGCGGTCGCCGTTGCTGGCCGCCCAATGCACGATCTCAACCATGCGCGGACGCTCGTTGTCCATCAAGTCAAACAACTCAGCGCGCAAGACAGCGTAGCCCTGTGGCGTGATGTAGTTTTTGCCCCCCGCAGGCAAGGGGGGCAGACCGACTTCGTCGTCATCGTCCGAGTCGGTTTCGCGGGTGAAGGCTTTGCTCATACAACGGGCTGTGTCATGCCCATAATTTTAGTCAGCGAGTTCAAACCCAAGCGCTGTGCGCAAGGCACGCGTGCTGTTGCTGGTGAGTTGGTCGGCCAGTTGCTGGGCCAATTGCGCTTGTTGGGCTTGGGTGGCAATGCCCAAGGCGTAGACGGTAGCCAGTTCAAACTCTTTGGGAAATAAGCCAATCAAATCGACACCTGGGGTGTAGTTGATCTCGGTCACCTGCGTGCCGCCCAACACATGCCCGCTGGCACACGCCATCTCGCGCATGGCCGTGGCGCCATTGGGGTAGGTACGAAAACGGTCGGCCAACTCGACCTCCAAACCCAAAGCCGTGAGCACTTTCAAGAAATGGATGCCCGCCGTAGCCAACTTGGGGTCTGGGAAATAAATACCCTCCGCCGCGCGAAATGCGGCTTGCAAATCAGCGCGCGTCTGAATGGCTGGGTGGGGCGTGCCCGTCTTCACAGCCAAGCCGGTTTTGACCACGCCCAAGTTGCGCACGCTATCGGCACGCACATGGCCAGAGGCGACCAAGCCCTCCACCAAGGCCTGCGTCAAGATCACCACGTCGCACGCAGCACCAGCCAACAACTTTTCTTTCATGGCCCCCACTGCACTGAAGGTGCCATGCAGGGTGCAGTGATGCGCTGCTTCAAACTCGGCTTGCAGCGGCTCGACCAAACCTGCAGCGGCGCCGCCGCTCAAAATATGCAATTCCATCGGAACTCCTGTGTCTAATAAGGTGCAGTTCAAGCGCCCTCGGCTTGTTGCATGGTGCTGAGTATTTGCGCGGGCGTGATGGGCATCTCCCGCACCCGCACACCGAGCGCGTGGAACACCGCGTTACCAATGGCCGCAGCGCAAGGGCCAATGGTGGCTTCACCGGCGCCCACCGAGGGCTGCGCAGAGTTGGCCAGCACATCGACCGACACCTCTGGCACATCGCCGAAGCGAAAGATTGGGTAGGTCTCCCAGTCAACGCTGAGCACGTGCTGGCGGTCAAACCTCGCGGCTTCCATCAAGGTCCAGCTCGCGGCTTGGATGGCGCCCCCCTCGAGTTGGTTGATCACCCCATCCTCGTCCACCACATGACCGACATCGGCCACGATGTACAGGCGTTTCACACGCACCTGCTCGGCCACTTCCACTTCCGCCACCATGGCGCAATAAGCACCGGTGTTTTTGTAGCGGGCGTAAGCCAAGCCCTGCCCCCAGGCGGTGTCGGCGCCCTGAGCTGCATGGGCGCGTTGGCGTGCATCACGCTCGCTCCATCGGGCTTGTTGCACCACGCGCTCAAGTACCGCGCGGCCCCGTGGGTCGTGCAAATACTGTAAGCGCAAAGCCAAGGGGTCTTGCCCGGTGGCGTGCGCCACCTCGTCCATGAACGACTCGGCCGCAAACACATTGGCATGCGCGCCCAGACCCCGCAATGCAGACACGCGCATGGGCATTTGCATGACACGGTGGTTGTAGATGTGCGCAGCGTCAAAATGGTAGGGCGGTACGGCATTGCGCTCTGCCCCCCCGCCAACCACCAAGGCAGCGTTCTCGGCAATCAGCACAGGGAAAGCACCGTGCTGCAGCCAACAACCTAACAAAGAAGGCGTGGGGTTGCGCCCTGGCCGCGTGCCGTGGCCTTGGCTCCACACATCGTGCTGCCAAAACACCACTTGATTTTGCGCGTCCAGTCCAGCTTGCAAGCGAATGCTCATGGCGGGCCCCATTGGCGACCAAGCCATTTCATCGTGACGCGACCACAGCACGCGCACCGCTGTCCCCGGCACAAAACGAGCCAGCCATGCAGCATCAAATGCCACGTCGTCGGCTCCGTTGTGGCCATAGCAACCCGCACCTTGCACGTGTTGAATGCGCACCTGCTCTGGCGTGCAACCCAAGGCCAAGGCCATGTCACGGCGCAAGTTGAAGATGCCTTGCGAATGGCTCCACACCTGAACGCTGTCACCCGTCCATTGCGCCAGGGCGCACGAAGGCGCCATGGCGCCATGGTGCAAGTAGCCACGGGCATAGTCGGCCTGCATGCTTCGCACGGCTGAACTGTCTGCCAAGGCAGCCGCAGCACCCGAAGACGCCACAGTGGTGGTTTGCAAGGGACTGCTGCGCAACCAAGGGCTGAGTTGCGTGGCATCAGGTAACTCAGCAGGAATATGCCAAGCCGCTGTGTCGTTGAGCTGTTGTGCCAAGGCCTCGACGGCCTTGACGGCCTGAGTCTCGGTGTGCGCGATCACGCCAATTTGGCAACCTTCTCGATAAGCTCCGTGCACACCTGACAGGGCTTGCACCACCTGCTGCGCTTGCATCCAAGCATCGTCATCCAAGCGCGCCTGCAAATTGGGCGGGCGCAACATGCGCGCATGCAACATGCCAGGCAGGTCTAGGTCTTGCACATAGTCGTGGGACGCAAAAAACTTGCGCGCCAAGTCTGGGCGTATGGGTGACGCAGTGGGCGTCAACACCACGGCGGGCAATTGGCTGGCCGGCAACACCTCGACCGCCAAGTTCACCTGGTGACAGACATCACCATAGCCACACAGCCGCTTATCGCCCTGCATGAATTGACCACTCGCTACCTGAATGTCTTGCACATCCAAGGCGTATTGCGCAGCCACAGCCTGTGTGAACAAAAGGCGCGCATGCCGAGACGCCAAACGCACCGCAATGCCAGAGTCTTGAATTGACAGGCTGCCAGACGTCACGGCCTCGTTCGGGCTGAAGGTGGTGCTGGCCGCCACAGCGTCGATACAAGGCAGGTCGATGGCCAACTCTTGGGCTGCAATTTGCGCCAGTGCATGCAAGATGCCTTGGCCAATTTCGACTTTGCCCGACAGCAAGCGCACGCGGCCGTCAGGGAAAAACTGCAACCATTGCGCCAGTTGGCGGTTGGTGTTGAGCCCGCCGGGCAACACCGTGGGTTTGTCTGTGGCTGTGTTCATGCGCCCTCCATCGCCTGTGCGGCTTGGCACACGGCGCGCACGATGCGGTTGTGCGCGCCGCAGCGACACAAATTGCCCTGCAAGGCCTCTCGCACCTGCTCGGGTGTGGGACGCGGGTTGTGCTTGAGCAAAGCCGCGGCGGTCATCAACATGCCGCTGCTGCAATAGCCACACTGCGCAGCTTGTTGCTGGCAGAACGCAGTTTGCAAAGGGTGGGGCTGCTTGTCTTGACCCAAACCTTCGAGCGTGACCACCTGCTTGCCGGCTACCGACCACATGGGTGTGCTGCAGGCGGGCACAGCATGGTCGTCCAACAAGACATGGCAAGCGCCACACTGCGACAAGCCGCAGCCAAATCGAGCCGACTTTTGGCCGCAGTGGTTGCGCAAAATATCCAGCAAGTTGTCGTTGTCTTGCGCCTCGACACTTTGGCTGTGACCATTCAAATCAAATTGAATCACTGACATACACAGCCCGATCAGTCGGCTTTGGCGCCAGAGACTTTGACAATGGTGGCCCATTTGGCCACGTCCTCGGCCACATACTTGGTGAAAGCCGGCGCAGTCATCGACATCGGCACAGCGCCTTGCTTGGCCCAAGCGGTTTTGACGTCGGCAGAGTTGATGATCTTGTTGACCTCGGTGTTCAAGCGATTGACGATGGCCTCAGGCGTTCCGGCCGGCGCCATCAACCCCAACCAAATGACCGCTTCGTACTTGGCCACGCCTTGTTCACTGACCGTGGGTATGTCCGCAGTCACCGACGAGCGCGCACGCCCGGTGGTGGCCAAGCCACGCACTTTGCCAGCCTTGATGTTTTCGACCATGGTGGTCACTGCATCAAACATCATGTCCACCTGACCCGACAGCACATCGGTGCGCGCAGCAGCACTGCCCTTGTAGGGAATGTGGGTCATTTGAATGTCGGCCATGTGTTTGAACAGCTCACCCGCCATGTGGTAGGGCGTGCCGTTGCCAGACGATGCGTAGTTCAATTTACCCGGATTGGCCTTGGCCAGCTTGATCAGGTCTTGCAGCGAATTGGCGTTGACTGAAGGATTGACCACCAGCACCAAGTCTGAATAGTTGATCGGTGCAATCGGCGCAAAGTCTTTCAGCAAGCTGAAGGGCTTGTTGGGAATCAAAGACTCGTTGACCGTCTGGGTGTTGGACATCATCAGCAAGGTGTAGCCGTCGGCGGGCGACTTGGCCGCTGCATCGGTGCCGATGATCGAGCCCGCACCGGGGCGGTTGTCCACCACAAAGGGTTGGCCCAGGGCGTCTTGCAAACGCTGCGCCATGAAACGCGCATAGTTGTCAGCGGGGCCACTGGCAGCAAACGGCACGATGATCTTGACGGGCCGGCTGGGATACGCCTGTTGCGCACTGGCAGCAAACGGCCCGCCCAGAGCGGCGGCTGCAAGGGTTAAAGAGAACAGGTGTTTGAAATGCATGGTGTATCTCCGAAATAAAAGATTTGAAGCGCTAACACTTCAAACCCTCTATTAGAGAAGATAAACCCGAAACCGATGGTCACCTAAAGCAATTGGCTTAGATCAACAAAGGGCTCTCACCAAGCCGCCACGCACCCGTCGCTGCGGGGGTCTTCCCCACCCTCGATCCAGCCACTGGAGTGCAACACCAAAGCGCCTGCGTGGCCCATGCGTTCGTCAAAGTCAGGCACCACCTCCACCGGGTGGCCCAAGGCACGCAAGCCCTCGATCACCTCGGGCGCGTAGCGTGACTCCAGCTTGAGCGTGGTGCTCTGCTCGGCCCAGGTGCGGCCCAACAACCAACGCGGCGCAGCCACCGCCGAACGCACGTTGTGCCCACCCCAGACGTAGCGTGAAAACACCGCCGCCTGGGTTTGCGGCTGCCCTTCGCCGCCCATGGTGCCGTAGACCAGCAAGCGGCCATCGTCGAGCTGCGCCATGGCGGGGTTGAGGGTGTGAAACGGTTTGCGTCCTGGCACCAAGCTGCGCAAGCGGCCGGGCTGCAGGTCAAACGAGCAACCCCGGTTCTGCCACCAAAAGCCGCTGCGCGGCAACACCACACCGCTGCCAAACTCAAAGTAAATGCTCTGGATCATGCTGACCGCACGGCCTTGGTCGTCGACCACACCCATCCAGGTGGTGTCGCCATCTGAATTGGGCGCGGGCCATGGGCTGGCTTGTTCAGTAGGCACCTGAGAAGCCAAGTGGCTGATCACCGCCTCGGTCAACAAGCTGGTGGGCGGTACCGCCATGGCCTTGGGGTCGGTCACATGCTGGTCGCGCACCATGAAGGCTTGTTTGGTCGACTCCACCAAGGCATGGATGCCGGCCACGTTGTCGGGGTTCCAGCCTTCTTGGCGGATGCGGTCGTACACCCCCAAGATCAGCAGCGAGGCCAAGCCTTGCGTGGGCGGCGCCATGTTGTAGAGCGTGGCGTTGGAGATTTTCAAAGCCAGTGGCGGCTTGACCTGCGCCTTGTGGCGCGACAAGTCTTTGGCTGTGATGGGGCTGCTCACATCGACCAAGTCTAGGGCGATTTGGCGCGCCAGCTCACCCCGGTAAAAGTCGTCCGCGCCAGCGCGCGCGAGTTGTTCCAAGGTGGCCGCCAAAGCCGGAAATGTGTGCGTGTCACCGTACTGGGGCACATTGCCTTGTGGCGTCAAAAAGGCTTGGGCAAAACCCGGCTGATGAGCCAGCTCACCCAGCTTGTTGCGGGTGTTGGCCTCTTGGCTGTGGGTGACCGGAAAACCTTCACGCGCGTAGTGAATGGCGGATTCCAGCAAGCGGGCAAACGGCAAGCGTCCGCCCCAGTGCTCTTGGCTGTAGGCATAGGCGGCGCCCCAGCCCGACAAGGTGCCCGCCACCGTGTTGGCCGCCAGCGGGCCGCGCCACGGAATGCTGGTGGCGTCGCCATACAAACCACGGGTCACGGCTTCGCCCGCCGCGCCGCAGGCATCGATCGACTGCATGGCCTGCCCCGGTGCGTGCAGCAGCCAAAACCCATCGCCGCCAATGCCCGTCATGTGCGGATAGACCACGGCCAGCGTGGCCGCCACCGCGATGGTGGCTTCGATGGCGTTGCCGCCTTCGCGCAAGATGTCCAAACCAGCTTGTGAGGCCAGCGAGTGAGAGGCGACCACCGCGCCACGACGACCAAGAACGGGATTCATACTGGACTCCAAGTGGGTTCCACACGCGTGGCTGCGCTGTGGGCCGATAACACACGCGCAGCCGCACTGCGCGCAAACAACAAATGGCTGCGCATCTCTCGGTAGCACGTCACCGCGTCGCGCGACAGCAAGGCCTCGACGATCACCGAGTGTTCCTCGAACGACTCGGCCATGCGCTCTAAGTTCAAAAACTGGGTCCGCCTGAAGGTGGAGATGCGGTGTCGCAAGCCGGTGGCCAAATCAATCAAGGTCGGGTTGTGGCAACCGCGAATGATGATGCTGTGCAAGCTGCGGTTCAAGTCGTCGTACTGGTCGGCGTCGCCCGCCTGCATGGCCACACGCGCCTGTGCATGCACCTGACACAGCTCGCTGCGCTCGGCATCGCTCATGCGCGCGGCAGCGTGGCGAGCGCAGGCGGCTTCGAGTTCGCCAATGGCTTCGAACATTTGGTCCAGCTGGTTGGGCGTAACTTCGGCCACCACCGAACCTCGGTTGGGTCGGTAGACCACCAAGCCGGTGCTGGCCAGCTGCTTGAGCGCCTCGCGCACGGGCGTGCGCGAAACCTTGAAACGTGCAGCCAACATGGCTTCGTCCAGCCGCACTCCGGGCGCGAAGCTGCCCAACACAATGTCGTCGGCAATCTTGCGACACACCTCGTCGCTCAAACCGCCACGGCTGCGAGTGGTGTGGTGTTCGGCCAAATTCATACGGCCCTCGCCTGTGTGATCGGGTGCCAACACGCCAGCGCACTCGCACCCAAGGCTTGCAGCTGGGGGCGCTCGCTCAAACAGCGCGCTTGCAGGTTCGAGCAACGCGGAGCAAAGCTGCAACCGGGTGGCAAGGCCGTCAAATCGGGCGGCGAGCCCGGCACCGCCACCAAGGGCTGGCCTCGGTTGGCCGCACTCACAGTGGACGCCAACAGGCCTGCGGTGTAAGGGTGACCGGGGTGGTTCACCACCTGCGCCACATCGCCTTGCTCGACCACACGCCCGGCGTACATGACCGCGATACGGTCGGCCACCTCGATGGCCGCGCCAATGTCGTGGGTGACAAAAATCACCGACATGCCCGTCTCTTGCTGCAACTCGCGCAACAACAACAAGATTTGAATTTGCACGGTTGCATCCAGCGCCGTGGTGGGCTCATCGGCCAGCAGCAACTGGGGGCGGCACACCAGGGCCAGCGCAATCATGGCGCGTTGGCGCATGCCACCCGACAGCTCGTGTGGGTAGGCATCCAAGCGTCGGCGTGCTTGCGGAATTTGCACCCGCTCCAGCATCTGCAAGGCTTGGTGTTGGGCCGTTTTGCGGTCTACGCCGTCGTGCGCCTGAATGGCTTCGACCATCTGCTGGCCAATGGTGTAGACCGGGTCAAACGCCAAGCCGGGTTCTTGAAACACCATCGACGCCACACCGCCTCGGTAGGCGTCGAGTGGGCGGCCTTGCAGCCCCAGCACGTCGTGGCCGCCCACCATCACTTGGCCTGTGACTTGGGTGGTGCGCTCAGGGTGCAAGCGCAGCAAGGTGCGCAAAGTCACGCTTTTGCCCGAGCCGGATTCACCCAACAAGCCCAGCACCTCGCCCTGCGCCAATTCAAAACTCACATCGCTAAGCGCATGGGCTTTGCGGTGGCCAGTGAAGTGCACGTTGAGGTTTTGCACCGACACCAAAGGACGGGTCATGCCGACACCTCCTGTGCAGCCGAATGCTCGGACGGATGCACAGGCGCGTACATCCGGTCATGGACCAGCGCATGGGCCTCGGTGTGGCCCGAGCGCGGGTCGTTCATGTGGCAAGCCACGGTGTGGGTGGCTAAGCCTTGCACTGTCATCAGCGCAGGGGTTTGTGCCTCGCACACCGCTTGCGCATGCGGGCAACGGTCACGAAAGCGGCAACCGCTGGGCGGGTTGATGGGGTTGGGTGGATCGCCCGTGAGGGGCGAGCGCTGGGTGCGGTGGCTCGGGTCCATCGACGGCACGGCCGACAGCAAGGCACGCGTGTAGGGGTGTGCCGCCTGACCGTAAATGCGCTCGACCGGGCCTTTTTCGACCACTTGGCCCAGGTACATCACCATCACGTCGTCGCTGATGTAGTGCACCACATGCAGGTCGTGCGAGATGAACAAATAGGTCAACTGCCGTTCGGCCTTGAGCTCTTGCAACAAGTTCAGCACCTGCGCTTGCACCGACTTGTCGAGCGCCGCCACCGACTCGTCCAAGATCACCAAGCGCGGATGAAAGGCCAAGGCGCGCGCAATGTTGACGCGCTGGCGTTGGCCACCCGACAACTCATGCGGATAGCGCGAGGCAAATTGGTCCGGCTCCAAGCCCACCCGTGCCAGCAAGGCCCGCGCTTCTTGGGTGGCTTGTGCGGCGGGCATGCCATGCACGCGGGGGCCATAGGCAATGGTCTCGCCAATCGTCAAGCGGGGGTTGAGCGAGGCAAACGAGTCTTGAAACACCATTTGCAAATTGCGGCGAAATTCCTTCAAGGCAATGCCGCCGTACTCGGCCACACCGTCGCCATCAAACACCATGCTGCCGCTGTCGGGGGCCATCAGGCGCGCGATCAAGCGCGCGGTGGTGGACTTGCCACAACCCGACTCACCGACGATGCCCAGGGTCTTGCCCTTGGCCACCGAAAAGCTCACGCCGTCCACCGCGTGCACAAATTTGCGCTCACGCGAAAACAAGTCAGCACGCACGGGGAAGTGTTTTTTCAAATCGCGCACCACCAGCAGGGGCTGGGCTGGACCACCCCGGTCGTCGACAGGCAAGGCAAGAGAAGCTGAAGCGGTCATTTGCGAATATCCATGGCTGAACGCACGCCATCGGCCAACAGGTTGAACGCGATGGAGGTGATGAAGATGAGCAAGCCCGGCAGCGCAGCCACCCAGGGGTTGTTGTAGATGGCAGAGCGCAAGGTGTTGAGCATCAGGCCCCACTCGGGCTCAGGAGGCTTCACACCCAGCCCCAGAAACGACAAGCCCGAGGCCAAGATCATGCTCACGCTGAGCAAGCCCGTGGCATACACAAACACAGGCCCGAGCACATTGCCCAGCACATGCACGCGGATGATCGAGAAGGCGCTGGCCCCGCTCATGCGCGCGGCCTCGATGTAGTCGAGCTGTCGCACCTGCGTGGTCACGCTCTCGGCCACCCGCACCACCTGTGGCACAAACACCAGGGTCAGGGCAATCAAGCTGTTGCTCATGCCAGGCCCCAAAGCGCCCGAGATGGCCACCGCCAGCAGCACCGAAGGAAAGGCGTAAAACACATCCAGCGCACGCATGATCACCATGTTGACGCGCCCGCCCACATACCCGGCAAACAAGCCAATCGATGCGCCAATGCCAAACGCTGCCAGCACCGGCACCACGCCCATCAGCAAAGACAAGCGTCCGCCATACATCAAGCGCGTGAGCATGTCGCGGCCCAACTCGTCGGTGCCCAGCCAATAGCCCGGGCTGCCCACGGGCAACAAGCGGCGCATCATGCTGGCCTTGAACGGGTCCGCCGGTGCCAGCCACGGTGCCAGCACAGCGGCCAACACAATGCACAGCAGCACGCAGGCACTGGCCAGCGCCACCGGGTCTTGGCGCAACTGACGCCCCACCACATGCCAGTAGCTGCGGCTGGGGGCCAAAGAAACAGTCTGTGTCATGACATGCACCTCAGCTTCGACCCATGCGGGGGTCAATCAGGGGTTGAAGAATGTCGACACACAAATTCAAAACCACAAAGAACATGCACAACACCAAAATCGTGCCTTGCAACAGCGGCATGTCGCGCTGAAAAATGGCCGTGTTCAACAAGAAGCCGGTGCCTGGCCAGGCAAACACCGTCTCCACCAAAATCGAGCCGCCCATCAGGTAGCCCACTTGCAAGCCCGCCACCGCCAACACGGTGGGCGCTGTGTTCTTGGCCACATGTTTGAACACGGCCACGCCGCCCAAACCACGGGCACGCAAGGCCACCACAAATTCTTGGCCCAACATGTCAGCCACCAAGGCGCGCACGGTGCGCGTGATGATGCCCATCGGAATCACCGACAAGGTGATGGCCGGCAACACCAAGTGGCGCAGGTGCGCGATGTCCCACAACCACTCGGACGAACCACCGGGCCCCGCCCCCATGGCGGGGAACCAACCCAGCCAGATCGAAAACACAATCGTCAACACCAGGCCCAGCCAGTAGTGGGGAATGCTCACCCCCACCACTGACAAGAAGGTCGCCACACGGTCGACCCAGCCACCATGCTTGTACCCCGCCAGCGCCCCCAACACACAGCCCACCAGCACACCCAGGCCTGCCGCCACACCGGCCAAGACCAGGGTGTTGCTGACTGCGCCCAGCACCTCGGTGGCCACAGCGCGGCCCGAGGCGATGGAGGTGCCCAGGTCACCCTGCAGCGCGCGCCACAGCCACAGGCCGTATTGCACGGGCACCGGACGGTCCAGGCCGTAGGCGCTCTTGAGGGCTTCGATCACGTCAGCGGGTGCGTCGGCTGGGGCAATGGCGTTGAGCGGATCGCCCGGCGCCAAGTACACCAACATGAACGACACCACGGTGACGCTGAGTGCGATGGGCAATGCGTACAACAGACGCTTGAGGAAGTACGTCAACATTTAGGGCATGCGGATGGTGGTAAGGTCTTGGAACCAATGTTGGGCTTGCACAAACTCTTTCACTTTGGCGGACATGGCGTGCGGGTTGGTGTCATGCACCACCCACAGCATCAAGGCGTCGTCCACCATGGTTTCGTGAATCTCGGCCAACAGCTTGTCTTGAATCTTGGTGTCAA